>DAOLDG010000139.1:0-1012 GCA_035327465.1 Candidatus Doudnaibacteriota bacterium | reverse complement strand
TCAATTCCAATCTGGTGCGATTAAAAGCGCCCGATGCGCACTACCTCTTTAGTAGTACGTGTGTTTCAATTCCAATCTGGTGCGATTAAAAGTTCTTACAAAGTACCAAGATTTGCTCAGACAGAAAATGTTTCAATTCCAATCTGGTGCGATTAAAAGTTTTTTAAGGCTTCAGAATGCTTTTTTTGCAATTCTGTTTCAATTCCAATCTGGTGCGATTAAAAGAGCACTCACCAACGCGCAGTTCGATAGATTTACGTTGTTTCAATTCCAATCTGGTGCGATTAAAAGAATTGCACCTGCGTCAATGCTTTCCTGCACAACAACGAGTTTCAATTCCAATCTGGTGCGATTAAAAGAGGGTGAGACAACAGCTAAGAAACCTTCTTTCACTGGTTTCAATTCCAATCTGGTGCGATTAAAAGAACAATTTTTCGAGCAAAAAGGCAGATGATTACAAATCGTTTCAATTCCAATCTGGTGCGATTAAAAGAATAGACTTAGGAATAAAAACCCTTGCTGTTTGTTCGTTTCAATTCCAATCTGGTGCGATTAAAAGTTATTTTCGCACGCGCCAGCTCAGCTAATGCGTTGTCGTTTCAATTCCAATCTGGTGCGATTAAAAGCAGTAGGCAACACCTTGCCCAGACTATCTGTGCGCGCGTTTCAATTCCAATCTGGTGCGATTAAAAGTGCATCTAAACCTGTCGCAAGATTGCCGAACGCGTTTGTTTCAATTCCAATCTGGTGCGATTAAAAGAGATATTGCCAGCTTGACATCGTGCCACGAAAAAGTTGTTTCAATTCCAATCTGGTGCGATTAAAAGGGACAGAATTATAGAAATTGTTCCGTCCCGAGAGCAGTTTCAATTCCAATCTGGTGCGATTAAAAGGGGAAAGGGAAAACGCCTTCCTGTTTACTAACCTCTGTTTCAATTCCAATCTGGTGCGATTAAAAGCCGGTTCGCTTCGCCCGCCAATGCGATTTCATCTGCGTTTCAATTCCAATCTG
>DAOLDG010000138.1:0-1013 GCA_035327465.1 Candidatus Doudnaibacteriota bacterium | reverse complement strand
TTTATAAACTCTGAAACTTGATCTAATCTTTAGATGGTCTTTATCAACCTTGTGTTACTTTCAAAGCAGTGAGCCGGTCCAGGTGGTAAAGTATGGCTCGACACCTAAACTTTGAAGGTTCAATTCTCCTCCGGCTCACCATTGACAAAGCATACTCCATAGCTATAATTTATTTGTCGAACCATACTTTATCTGCAAGCCAGACCTGGAAGTTAAACTTAACCCCGCCTAGTGCGGGGTTTTTTGTTACCAACTTGCAATCGAGACGTAAGGCATCATGAAAGCGCTTCAAATCCAAAATGTGGTAAAATTAAGTCAGAAATTAATGCCAAGTTCCGTACTCGTGAACCACGAAACAACGACAACTAATCAGACGCCCAGCGTCACGGATATTCAGGAACAGCAGGCGATTGTTGCTGTTCAATCTGGTCAAACCGAACAGTTCGTCGTTTTGTACGATCTTTACATTGATAAAATTTACCGTTTTTTATACTTTCGGGTGCATCATAAAGAGTTGGCCGAAGACCTTACTAGCCAAACTTTCTTACAAGCTTTCGACAAAATACACCAGTACGATTCTAGTAAAGGTTTGTTTGGTGCCTGGCTTTATCGTGTGGCTCGCAATTTAATGATCGATGAAATGCGCCGCAAAAAACCAACCGATAATATCGAAAACCATTATGACCTTCAAGATAAAACTAATATCGAAGCAGACACCGATCGACAGCTTGCTAGCGAAGCTGTTCAAAAGCTTTTAGCAACGCTTCCACCAGACGCGCGTGAGTTACTTACCTTACGGCTTTGGGACGAGCTTTCTTACGCCGAAATTGCCGCGCTTACCGGGAAAAGCGAAGGCGCGCTAAAGATGCAGTTCTCCAGATTGCTTAAAAAATTGCAAGAAACTGCTCCAGCAATTTTGTTGGCACTAATATTTATTAATCTCTAAACCGATGCAAGAACAAGAAATTTCAAAACTACTCGAGGAGCTCGGCTTAGACTCGCAAGACGCCAAG
>DAOLDG010000137.1:0-1104 GCA_035327465.1 Candidatus Doudnaibacteriota bacterium | reverse complement strand
TCAGCCCTGCTGCCGTTGTTCAAGATGCCGAGCGCAGCGAGGTATCTTGAACAACGGCAATACTCCCGTATATCGCGTTTCAATTCCAATCTGGTGCGATTAAAAGCGGAGTGTGCAATCGTGTTCAACAACGACCGAGTTGGTTTCAATTCCAATCTGGTGCGATTAAAAGACCACCGCCGGTATGTTGCCTACGCCATCTCTTTTGGTTTCAATTCCAATCTGGTGCGATTAAAAGTGGAAATATCAGGATAAGAAATGTATTTCTCAAAAGTTTCAATTCCAATCTGGTGCGATTAAAAGCTGTTTCGGGCGTGGCTACTACTGCGTCTTTGTTGGGTTTCAATTCCAATCTGGTGCGATTAAAAGGTGTCGCTATTAATAATCTAATAAAACCTACAACTAACGTTTCAATTCCAATCTGGTGCGATTAAAAGTTAACGATACAATACTAATTCCTATTGCGCTTCCTCGTTTCAATTCCAATCTGGTGCGATTAAAAGTTAAACATCGCTTCCAACTCTACGTTTTCATGCTGCGTTTCAATTCCAATCTGGTGCGATTAAAAGCTTAAAAACGACGGGTGGGTTAGGTGCTGTGCCTCTTTGTTTCAATTCCAATCTGGTGCGATTAAAAGTTACAGCAAAGTCTTTAAGTCCAAGGTCTATTCCGATGTTTCAATTCCAATCTGGTGCGATTAAAAGTCAATTCGTTTGTTTGCCAATTCAAAATACTTCTTGTTTCAATTCCAATCTGGTGCGATTAAAAGTCGTCAATCTTTCTCAGATTCCAAATTGGCACTTGAGTTTCAATTCCAATCTGGTGCGATTAAAAGCTCAAACCCTACTGGGTATTTTAGAGGAACTGCGGCAGTTTCAATTCCAATCTGGTGCGATTAAAAGATTACCGCTCTCAAATTCTAATATCATACGTGCCTCTGTTTCAATTCCAATCTGGTGCGATTAAAAGAACTTGTGCCATCCCGAAAACCCGGTGTTTCAAATTGTTTCAATTCCAATCTGGTGCGATTAAAAGACCGTCCCATTTCTCAGCTTTTCTACCTTCTTGAAATGTTTCAATTCCAATTTGGTGAGATTAAAAGTT
>DAOLDG010000136.1:0-1177 GCA_035327465.1 Candidatus Doudnaibacteriota bacterium | reverse complement strand
CCGCGCAGTTAACTGAGCGTTCTGCACCTGGTTCCGAACCTGGTTCTGGCGGCAGTGATGCGAGTATCTTGCCATACCCAGAAGGTTACCGCTTTGTGTATGAGGGTGCAGAAATTTCGGAATTGGCCGAAGTACATAATGTGCTCAAGCGCCAAAAACCAGTGCAAACCGAGAGTGTAGTGAGTCGAATTATCCGCATTTTTAGCTTCGGCCTTATCGATTTAACTCGATTTAATAATACTCGCATTCAAAATTTTGCTTTTATTGAAGATAAAGAGTATGGCCTTGGCGTGAATGTGGACCTTAACTACGGTAACGTTAACATTTACCAGAATTGGGAAAAGTGGCCGCAGTTAGGGTATGGCTGTGAAGGTTTGCTAGACGAGCAAGTGTTTATGGAGTTAGAACGAAGAGGACAAGCCGAGAATGGTAGTTATGAGTATTGTGGCGTGTTGCCTCGCATCAGCGAAGGTGATATACCAAGCGACGATGAAGCTATTGCCATCGCTCGTCAGTTTGTAAGCGATTATGGTGTTTCTATGGAAGGGTATGGCGAGCCTAGGGTTTATGAGTATTACCCTTGGCGCATTGCTTACGAGCAAGCTACCAATAAGACCAGCTTTTACTTCCCAGAAAATGTGCAAGTATTATTCCCATTAGTTTTGGAAGGCCAGTCTGTTTACGACGAAGGTGGTCATCCAACAGGTATGACTGTAAATATCGATGTGCGTACTCGCTTGGTGAATGGGATGTATGGATTAGAAACTAAACAGTTCCAACGCTCCGAATATAAGGGCGAAACCGATGCTAATCGATTGCTTCAAATTGCCGAGCGTGGCGGCTACCGTAATGGCTTCTGGGATGGTGGTAGTAATATTGCCACTCTGCGCTTAGATACACCAACTATTGAGATGGTCCGTATTTGGTACTCTGTCGATCCAATGAATCAAGGTGAAGAATTGTTAGTTCCTTCACTGGTGTTCCCAATTAAGAACGCGACCGAAAATAATTACTGGCGCAAAACTATTATTGTGCCGTTGGTGCGAGATTTGTTGGATAACGAAAATCAAGGATGGGGACCGATTATGCCGATGCCGGCACCAGATCCGCGCCCAGTTGAGCCAGATGGCGGTATCGGAGACACGCCGGTTTCTACCGAACCAAACGAAGTAAACAT
>DAOLDG010000135.1:0-1304 GCA_035327465.1 Candidatus Doudnaibacteriota bacterium | reverse complement strand
TCCAGATTACATCCAACAAAATTGCTTTCGAATGCGACTTCGGCTTATGTAGAAGTCGAAGTCTCTTGGAGTTCAATCAATCAACATGCTTATGTAAGCCGTTATGAAACCGGCATCAACGGCGAACGAATAGCTGCCGTTTATAAAAAACCCGATGTTAAAAAAGAAGCTGCAATACGCTATTTTAATACAGCACATCCCGTTTTTAGTAATTATTGGATAGAATACGGTATTAGCTTGGATCATTTGGTAGAGGAATCTGTTCGGCCAGAGTATTACACTCGACAGTCCGTGGTTTCTGAAGAAGAAAACGTGCAATATAATGAATGCGAAACACCTCAAGGTCGCAGAAAAGTGTTTGAACGTTTAGGTCGAGCGCCCTCTACTGCTTTTATTTTAGCTCCTGATATTAACAACATCAATCTAATTTTGGAAAATAGTAACTTGCCTAGAGAATTATTTTTTGAGGGTAGTATTATAGGTAATTTTGGTTCTTTTATGACTGAAACAGAAGAAGTTGGTACATGGGATGAATATATGGAAATTGATATAGTAGATGATGAAGAAGTCCTAGTCCCCCGTTGCGTACCGGTGACGATTAATGTACCGATATCAAGAGCACTTGATTTACAAAAATTACTTAGGGCTTTGCTTGTTGAGCCAGGAAAGCTGGTTGGTAACTGGCTTAATTCTATGCGTTATCTCGGCCCATTAAGAGAGATTCCACCAAGAAATTTCATTGGTCGATCTACCCCAAGGCCCTGGACAAAAGGGCTGGCGGCTTGGGATATACTATATTGGTTAGGTCAAAATTCTTCGGGATGGTGGCCGCGTCCCGTGAGTCGGCCTCTCTTCAAGAAGACTTGGGGGATGATTGAGATTGTAAACGACTGGCTTGCAAGCGATCAGCGATTAAATACTGGCTACAAAGTTGTCATTGAACGCTACAGGGAAGTTAGTTCTGACGACCCAATATTTAACTTTATCAGTGGAGTTAATAAACCACAAGATATCTCCGAATTGATAAAGAATTATGACCGAATTAATCGCTTGCCGGAGAAAATCCGAATTCAGTTAGAAGATAAATCTTGTGGTTTAAAACTCGAACCGCATGAAATCGGAACTGGTATTTCTCAAGTACTACCCGTTGTTGTCGCTGCGGTTAGTACAGATGCATCTTTGGTGGCTATCGAGCAACCAGAACTACATATTCACCCAGCACTTCAAGTTAGGCTTGGTGACTTGTTTATTGAAAATATTGAAAATATTGAAAATTGTGGAAGTGGAAACAAAAAGTCTTTTTT
>DAOLDG010000134.1:0-1322 GCA_035327465.1 Candidatus Doudnaibacteriota bacterium | reverse complement strand
GTGCCAAAAAATAATCCACTTCACAACAAAGCGATTCCATATTATGCTTAAGTTAACTAGTTTCTTAAACAAATGGAACGATACAAACATTTATTAATCTTTCTGCTTAGAATTTCACTTGGTTGGATTCTACTTTATGCTGGTATTTCAAAGGTAATGAATCCAGAATGGTCTGCGGTCGGATTTTTGAGCAATGCAAAAACATTTCCTGGCTTGTACGAATGGTTCGCTTCCCCGGCCATCTTACCTCTTACAAACTTCCTTAACGAATGGGGTCAGGTATTGCTTGGCATCGCAATTCTATTAGGGGTGGTAATGACTCTAAGTTCACTACTGGCCGCCTTCATGATGATGATGTACTATTTTCCGATTCTCGTATTTCCTTATGCTGGCGCAAACTCATTCATAATCGACCAGCATATTATATTCGCAATTGGCTTTCTACTTTTAGCAACCTTACGGGCTGGTAATTACTGGGGACTCGGCAGATGGTGGTCTAATCTTTCAATTTGGCAAAAATATCCACGATTAAAACCGTGGTTAATATAAATTAATCCGAAAGGAAACAAAAAATGGTAGAACAAATTATACTAGTTGTCGGTCTATTCTTTCTGATAGCTGGTGTTGGGTTATATCTACACCCAAACATGTTCAAAAAAATCATGGGTGACTATATGGGCTCTCCAGCTCTAGTCTATTTCCATGGTGCTTTGGCACTCATCGTTGGTGCCTTCATCATTCTTAACCACAATATTTGGGAATGGGATATGCAAGTCGTCATTACCATAGTTGGTTGGGTGGCTCTGATTCGCGGTTTGTGGATTCTTTTGGCGCAAGATAATTACTTAAAAACAATTAAGTCTTTTATGGGTAATCAGAACCACGTTAAAGCCGAAGCTGTGACAGCAATTATCATCGGTGCCGTACTCTTGTATTCGTATCGTGCTCTACTTGAAGGTTTAATCTAAACTCCATTAAAACACCGCTCTAAGCTTAGCGGTGTTTTTTATTTTGTGGCGCTTGCCACTCGGTTATTTTTCCAGCTGCAATTTCTATTGCACTGGCTGGCCGCAGCCGCTTAATTTGTGCAGTAGACAAAATTTCGAAGTGCTTACAATTAGCCAATGCCTGGTTCACGTCCCAAAGATTTTCTTCACTTATTAACCAAGTAGAGTTTGGTAATTGACGCAAATCAAATGGCTCGCTGTACTGCCTTAGCGTTTTTCTACCATCGTCTAAAAAATATTCATGGAAAAAAGACATAGCTAACTCTTCTGCCGATAAATACACTGGCTCGCGGTAGCGAAGTACTCCGTGATTAG
>DAOLDG010000133.1:0-1366 GCA_035327465.1 Candidatus Doudnaibacteriota bacterium | reverse complement strand
GTTCAAACGATACTACCGCAGCAAAAGCACTGCTAGGAAGCAGCCAAATTAATGCGGTAAGAGAAAATTTTAGTAAAAATGATTTCATTAGTTGTTAAGAATTGATTGAGTTTTTCTTAATCAGGATTTTAAGACGGTTATGTTAGCGTTAAAATCTGGGTTCGGTAGTGGTTACAAGTACGGAGTTGGCATTCGAACCTGCGGGTTCGATTACCCTTGGGTCCACCAATCTGAATCATGACATGCACTGTAAACTATATTATTTTGTTGCTGTCAACTCCGATTGTACGAAAGCGCTACAAGTTCGAGCAAAACAGATCAACAATTTTGTTGGTCTGTTTTGTTTTAACTACCCTGTCCAGAAATACATCAATATGGAAAAGTCTTTAATATCAATCACACCATCGCTATTACAATCGATTGTTGCTGGTGGATTTTCTTTTCCAAACCAGAAAAGCAAAATCGAAAAATCTATTAAGTTTACTCGTCTATCTTTATTATAATCCACGCAAGCTGCAAATTGCGGAGGTGGCGGGGGTGGCAATGGTTCGGTTGGGTCTAGCAAGAAAAACATGACCTGTACTGGTTTACTATATGCGCTAAAAAAATTGTTTAAAATTGCTCGAGCGCGAATAGAATACACTCCCACTGGTGGCGAGCCAAGCACATTCATCTGCCAATAGCCTTGTTCGTTCGCTAAAACACTGCCTAGAAATTTTACGCCAATAATCTCTGCAGTAACGGTACTCCCTGGCGGTGCATAGCCAAATACAGAATACTGCTGACCCATGCCTACAACAACGTTACTAGAATTAATCGTCGGTGGAATTATAATGTTGTTATATACAAATGGTTGACTTGTAAACGCTGGAACGCTAAGAGTATAAGAGCTAGACGTAGTGCCAGTTGGGTCTTCCGCAAAAATAGACAGCTGATAATTTCCGTAATTAAGGTTGTTTAACACAATCTGAAAACTGCCGTCTGATTCGGCAAATAAACTTGAGGCAATTAATCCGTCCTTAACTAAGGTCAGCTTAGCTCCTGGAAAAGCAAAGCCGTTAAGAACCACTGTGGCTACTGGACTCCCTCCACCGCCACCAGGTGGTGGTGTGGGCGGATCACCCAGCACGACTGCAGTAATATCTACTACATCACTATCAACGAGTTGAGCCATGCTAATTTCGGCTAGACTAAAAATAAACACAGCTGCCGTTATACCAAAAAAAACCAGCGCTATTCTGGAAGCAATCCATGATAACTTACTGCCTATCAAACCCTTTTTCTAATCAAGATATTGCTTAATTTTTTGTCTCACTACGTATAAATTGATAATTTATTATACCTCATAACACACCTTTATTCCCAA
>DAOLDG010000132.1:0-1369 GCA_035327465.1 Candidatus Doudnaibacteriota bacterium | reverse complement strand
AGCTCGGGCAGTGGCTGGATTACTATCCGTTCCTCTAACTTGGATCAGTTGCCAGCAAATCGTCGGGTTACTTTAGCGGATTTGTCAAACATGCCCACTATTAGATCTGCCAATGATTGGGATACTGTATTTCATACCCAATCTGGCTCTACCCCTTCTCACCATTTTCGTATGCAAGGTTTGCATATCACTCGACATAGTACTGGTGGGGAAGTAGTGGCTTTGATTCGTTTCGGCACCGATGGTAGTGCTCAAAACACTTTGGCCAAAGTGCCAGAATATTTCGAAGTTGACCGTAGTATTATTAGAGGTATTATGGGCTTACACACTCGTCGGGGAATCGATGTAAGTGCTAAGCATGTAACTATTACTAATAGCCATTTCGAGAATTTTAATAGCTATTCAGACACTCAAGCAATTTTAGTTAATAATTCCCCTGGTGAAATAAACATCACTAATAATTATTTGCAAGCAACTGGCGAGAACTTTATGTCTGGCGGGGTCACAGTTTCGGTACCTAACATGACCCCAACCAATATTGTATTTGAACATAATTATGTACATAAACCATTATCTTGGAGAGGGAATGAACCAGGTACGGTTAAAAACCTTTTTGAATTAAAGCACGCTAAGAATGTATTGGTTCAACATAATATTTTTGAAAATAGTTGGGCACATGGTCAAAGCGGAGAAGGGCTTGTATTGACCACTCGCGGTGAAGGGGTATCTAATTCTTGGTACACAGTCTCCGATGTTACTATTCGGTACAACATTATTAAGAATGTTTCTAATGGCGTAGGTATTTTGTTAAGTGATGATGATGGACCCAGCGTTGCCACCCAAAATATGCTTATTGAACACAACTTGTTGTTAATCACCGGAGAACCTTTAGGCGGGATCGGGCGAACTGCATACATTGGCAGAGGTCAAGGCAACAGTGTGTCAAATAATGTCGTGTTTAACCATAATACAGTGATTAATACCGATAATTATTACCCACGATTTTATTTTGATGATAGTAATAATGGGGTTTATTTATCTAACTTTAAATTTGATAATAATATTCTTGCTCCGACCCAAACCGACTACAATGGATTTTACCGTTCGAATTCTACAGGTACTAATGCGCTAAATAGTGCAGCAGGTAATTCATGGACCTTTGATAAAAATGTAATTCGCCAATCTGCTAGCGGTTACCCAAATACTTCTTTTTATACTAATAGCTTTAATGCTATAGGATTTGAAAATACTAACGCCGGTAATTACAAACTGGCGTCTAACTCTCCATATAAAGGGCAGGCCACCAATGGCACCGACCCCGGTGTAAACTGGGATGTGTTAATGGCTGCCACAGCCAATGTAGTCTCTG
>DAOLDG010000131.1:0-1372 GCA_035327465.1 Candidatus Doudnaibacteriota bacterium | reverse complement strand
AGCTCGGGCAGTGGCTGGATTACTATCCGTTCCTCTAACTTGGATCAGTTGCCAGAAGGAAACCGAGTTACTCCTTCAGATGCGGCGAATATGCCCACTCTTAGAACAGCTAACAATTCGGAATCAGTTTTTCGCACCCAATCTGGTTCTACCCCCTCTCATCATTTTAGGTTAGTTGGATTGAATATAGTTAGAGTTAATAACACAAGTCAGCAGACAAACTTAATAGAGTGGGGTACACGAGGAAGCCAACAGAATACTTTAGAGAAAATACCACACCATTTTGTTATCGACCGTTCATTATTTCAAGGGTCAGCTAACGCTCATACTCGTCGAGCTATCGATTTAAACGCGCGGGACGTAGAGATAACAAACAGCTACTTTACTAATTTTTGGGAAAGTGGTTCCGACTCGCAAGCAATACTAATTGCTAATACTTCAGGCAATATTGTAATTCGCAATAATTTTTTAGAAGCAGGTAGTGAGAATATTCTAGTAGGAGGAGTAGATGTTTATGTTCCCAATATGGTTCCTACCAATATTACTATCGAACACAATCATATTTACAAACCCCTCTCTTGGCGTGGTAATTCCCCAAACAAGAACGTTAAGAACCATATCGAGTTGAAGTATGGCAAGCATGTAATGATCCGGCACAATATCATCGAGAATAACTGGGCAGAAGGACAGAACGGCAATTCGATAAATTTTGTACCAATCAATCAGGAGGGATCAAATCCTTGGGCAACCGTAGAAGATGTAACGGTTGAATATAATATTATTAAGAATGTTGGGATAGCTTTTCAGTGGGGTGCTTCCTATGATAGCACTGCTCAAAATTCAAAACGCATAACGGCTTCGAATAATTTAATATTGATCAATAGTGGTATGTCTTCACCATCTGCTTGGCCGATTGTTTTAAGCCGGGGGTACGACCCAGCAGTGGCGGACACCTGGGTTTTTACTCACAATACGTTTTATGGACCTGCTGCCAGAATTTCACCAGGAGATGCTAATGATATGATTGATCAATTTATTGTCACTCATAATATATTTTCTCCTGCTTCGGGTAGTTTTGGCCCGATAGACACTGGAAGTAATTCTGGAACAGCAGGAATCGAAGAGGTAGCTATTAACTGGACTTGGGAAGGTAATGTTCACCGTAGGGCACAAGGTACGGGTTTTCAGCAGCATCCTAACAATAACTACTATCCAGCAAGTGTTGCCGAGATTGGGTTTATTAATGCGGATGCAGCTGGCAGTAATCTTAAACTTGCTAATAATTCTCCCTACAAGGGTGTAGCTCCTGGCGGGCTTGACCCCGGTGTAAACTGGGATGTGTTAATGGCTGCCACAGCCAATGTAGTCTCTG
>DAOLDG010000130.1:0-1410 GCA_035327465.1 Candidatus Doudnaibacteriota bacterium | reverse complement strand
TTAATTTAGTTCATGAAAATAAACTAGTCCACCCTCGATGCTTCGGCACAAGTGCTAAGTATCTTCGGCAAGTAATAGATACTAAAGCGATAAGCATCGAAGAGGCTATTGCCAAACTGTCTGGTCGAGTAGCCGAAACTCTTAATTTGCAGCACAAGGGTTTGATTAAAGCTGGTTATGATGCCGATTTAGTATTATTTAATCCTGTAATGATAGATTCCAAAGCAACAATTAATAATCCATATCAATACCCAATTGGAGTTGAAGCAGTTTGGGTAAGTGGACAATTAGCAACAGCCAAAGGTCGTCCCACAGGGACACTGGCGGGAACCTATTTCTCTCCATGACAATTTCAGATCTCAAAACTCAATCGGTAGGCATAATCGGTTTCGGTCATGAAGGCCAAGCGTTTGCTCAATATCTGACCGCACACAATGTGCGGCCTGTTATTTACGACCACACGCCATTAGCCAACTGGACCGCATCACAAACCCAATTATTAACCCAGCTTGGCTTGACTGCAATTACTGGTGAAGAGTACCTAAAGCAGGCGCTCCAGACCGCTTATGTAATTGTAAGAAGCCCGGGGGTGAAATTTTCTAAAGAACAAAAAACGACAATTGAAAAACGAGGTATAATTCTTAGCAGTCAGACGAAATGGTTTTTTGAGCATTGTCCCGCAAAAATAATTGGCATTACGGGCACTAAAGGAAAGGGTACTACCGCGAGCCTGCTCGCCGAAATGCTTCAGCAGAGCTATCGGTCCGGTGCGATTTACTTAACTGGCAACATCGGCAAAACCGCGCCAGTGACTTTTCTCGATAAACTTACCAAACAAGATTTAGTGGTATTCGAGCTGTCTAGTTTTCAACTTCAAGATCTCGAGCAGAGTCCCAATATGGCTATTTGTTTAATGGTTACATCAGACCACCTTGATTATCACGCAGACGAGACCGAATACCATGCTGCTAAACAAGCCATTGCTAAATACCAAACCCAGGACGATATCTTAATCTACAATGCAGATTATCCAGCCACCAAACAGATTGCAAGCTTAGGCTTGGCACAAAAATTTGCTATCTCTAAATCTGCCCTCAAACAACTTGGTGCACAAATTAAATCCGATTCCGAGCAGATTCTCGTGCGCCTGCCAAATTCTGAACTAGAAATTTCTACCCAAGCCCGACAATTGTTGGGTAGTCATAACTTAGAAAATATTGCTGCTGCTAGTTTGGCAGCCGCGTTATTAGGAGTTAATCGATCCGATATCCAAATCAGCATTCAATCTTTTACCGGTTTGCCGCACCGACTCCAAGTTGTCGGCGAGTTCGAAGGAGTTACAGTAATTAATGATTCGATTTCTACTAATCCAGATACGGCCATTGCTGCGATTAACGCCATACAGCAGCC
>DAOLDG010000129.1:0-1441 GCA_035327465.1 Candidatus Doudnaibacteriota bacterium | reverse complement strand
CCAAACCCGCCGCCACTGCGCTGCGCATCTTCAAAAGTCTGTCCGTATTGATCATACTGACTACGTTTTTCGGAGCTAGACAAGACTTGATACGCCTCATTTACCTCTTTAAACCTAGCGTCATTACCTTCGCCTTTATCGGGATGGTATTTGTGCGCTAATTTTCGATAAGCTTTTTTAATTTCGTCCGCAGTCGCTGTTTTCGAAACTCCTAAAATGTCGTAATAATTTTTTGCCATGCGAACTAATCGCTTTCAAACTTGAAATTTTTAATAATATATGCTATACTAATAATAAGTTAAAAGAGGTAAGGATATTTAGCTATTGAGATAGCCAACTGCAAAAACCTTCTAAAGGGTCCCCCCAATAATCCTCCAAACTCTACAGTTCCAATATCTAGATATCCGAACAACCAATGTTCCTTTAAAACCAGCCTTTGCCCTAGGTTGGTTTTTTTATTCAGTCTTAAAACCAAAAGATGGCTTAGAAACATCCACACCTTCAATTTTGGTAAACTGGGATTCATAACGTTGAATATTTTCCTGCAAAGCCATCATTACCCGCTTGGCATGAGCTGGACTGATTAAAATCCGAGAAACTAATTGCCCAGCTGGAGGTAAAATATTTACAAAATCTAAGACAAATTCCTCTTTAGTATGAGAAACTTGCATCATATTTGCATAACTACCAGCGAGTTTTTCATCGGTCGCCTTAATTTGTACTTGTTGGCCTTGACCCTGTGATTGTGACATAATTGTTAGTTTAATAATTACTTTGATATAATAGAATTGTTCTGCAAAAGTTGCTCGATTGACAAGCCTGTCCCCGGATCTGGCAACTAGAACCTAATTTTGGGGATAATTCCGGCGTTCACTGGAGGTGATACTTATGCCCGAAGGAAGCAAATTTCCCAGGGTGTTCCGTGGAGACATTTTAGAGTTAGTGAAGGCTCATAACCGTGATTGTTGGCCGAGCATACTATCCGGCGAACTAGCGCGAAACAAAGCGCGATATGATTATGGCGAGTCGACTACTTCTTCAACCAAACTTCACCCAAATGGCAGTCAAACTGCCCCGGAAGAATCACGGTCCCAAGACCATACACAGGAGGAATGATGGATTTACCGTAATAATTTAGGTTTCGCCCGCCGCTCACTAGATTCTGGTGTAAAACAAATCAATTCGCCAGCCTAACAACCCCTAGTAAGCACCCCCCCCCAACCAGAGCGAATATGGGTATCGAGTAATCGATACCCTATTTTTTTTGATCGTCTTTGGGTACTTCTTTATACTCGGCATCAACTGGCTTATCACCACCAGTATTAGCTTCTGCATTAGCTGGTCCTTCCGAAGGTTCGGCTGCCGGCTGTTGTTGGTACATACTTGCACCAACTTTTTGAATTGCTGTCGATAATGCCTGGATCTTGGTTTTGATAATATC
>DAOLDG010000128.1:0-1475 GCA_035327465.1 Candidatus Doudnaibacteriota bacterium | reverse complement strand
ATGGCCAAGCCAACAGTAACGCTGCTGTAAGAGTGAACAACTCACCAAGTGAAGTTGAAGACAAATATAAAATCGAACGCTTAATAGTTTTATATATATTACGACCTTCTTCCACAGCCGCGGCAATCGTAGCAAAATTATCGTCTAGTAAAATAATGTCCGAAGCTTCTTTAGTTACTTCGGTACCGCTCTTACCCATGGCAATACCCAAATCGGCAGCCACGAGCGGTGGCACATCATTTACGCCATCTCCTGTCATTGCCGTTACTTTGCCTAATTCTTGGTAACCTTGAACAATTTTTAATTTATTTTCTGGAGTAATCCGCGCGAACACCGAAGTCTTTGGTAGCAAGGCAATCAGTTCGTTATTGGACAATTTTTGCATATCATCGCCAGTAATAATATTATCGCCAGTTTCATAGATTCCCGCGGATTTTGCAATAGCTTTAGCTGTTTCGGGCCAATCACCAGTAATCATCACAACTTTCATGCCCGCCGATTTAACGTCTGCCACTGCACTAGGAACTTCGCTGTGCAAAGTATCTTGCATACCATACAAACCACCGAAATGTAATTTAGGCATTTTATCGGGATCGGCTACGCCAGGAATTTTTGTAAAACCAAACGCAATAATCCGCAAACCTTGCCCAGCTAATTCTTTCATCGCTTGATCGAATTCGGTATGATCGCGACCAGACAATGCAGCCACTGCTTCTGGCGCACCCATCACTGCTAACATATTTTCTTTGCCTTCTTCGAATACTACCGCACGATATTTCCGGCGATAATCGAAAGGGATTTCTTGCACTACTTTATGCTGAGTTTGCACTTCCGATTTATTGAAACCTAATTTTTCGGCCAAAACTAGCATGGCGGCTTCGGTTGGGTCGCCGCTAATCAACCATTTCTTGGCTTTGGTATCAAAAATTAGTTCTGCCGAAGCAAACGCAGCAAACTTTGCCGCAGTGATTAATTCTGCCGAATGATTCACCTCAATAGTTTTGCCATGATAGAGAGCTTCACCTTTTGGCTCATAACCCTTCCCGGTAATCTCAAACATCTTCCCAGACACATAAACTCGCTTTACTACTAATTCGTTACGAGTGATAGTACCAGTTTTATCAACCGCGATAACGTTGGCATGACCAAGTGCTTCCACCGCAGCCAATTTCTTCACTAAAGCGTTTCGCTGGCTCATCCGCCAAACCCCATTAGCTAAAATCAAGGTGATTACAATCGGTAAGCCAGAGGGGATAAGCGAGACAGCCATTGCCACAGCAGTTTTAAACATCTCAAGCGCGCCCAACCCGCGCGACAACCCTACAAACAATAAACCAATGCTCACTATCAATACGGCAATCACTATCAACCGCGACAAATATCGAATATTGCGTTGCAACGGGATCTCGGTATCTAGACCAATAACTTTTACCGATAGTTTCCCAATCTCGGTCTCAACTCCTGTGGCAGTAACA
>DAOLDG010000127.1:0-1478 GCA_035327465.1 Candidatus Doudnaibacteriota bacterium | reverse complement strand
GGGCCTATCACTAATGTTATACCTCTACCCCTCTGCTGGTGGCAACCTTTTGCCCCACTCCACCCTCCCCCGCCGCTCGCGATACCAAACTTCTTGGTCGGGATGAGAATCCGACACTATAATCGGCCCTTGTTGTGGTGGCAGGATTAAGTTATAAGTTGCGCCAAAAGTGTTTTGAAGTACATTCGTACCGCGCCCATCGTTTAATAAAATCTGAGATTGACCAGTAAAACGCAAACTTGCGGAACCTACACTGCGCACACGAAATGTTAGTGTAGAAATTAATCCATTACTTACATTTATACCATTAGGAATGCCTCCAATAATTTCCACGCGACCCAAACTGTTATCAAACTTTGGTGGTGAAGTATAAATTTGAATAATCGAACTTCCAGCAGATGGTGAAATTAACTGCAACTTATCGGGCGGAAAAGATAACTCCATCTGCACGGCATTTATGTTCTGGCCTCTGGTATCAATTTGCACTGCTACATCAAAAGTACTACCCACTGCATGCTCGCCGCTAGCAGGAGAGAGTGAAAAATTAGCGGCTTGGGCAGTTTGAGCAAACCAAATTAAACCTGCAAATATCACCCCAAGCGCGGCAATGAACCCTAAAAATTTAATTAGATTATAAGAAATGCGCATAATTTATTTATTTTCTCTCCGGCGGGAAATTATTACAGCAGTAGTGAGTAAGATTATGATGCTTAACCCAATAATAATGTCGCGGTTATAACGTTGCCACCAAGACAGTGGTTGGCGCGGGAATACTTTTATCATCCGTTCATTCCCAGCGCGATCTACAGCTACGACATAAATATAGCTGTGAAGCTGTTGATCTTCTAATAAGTAAGGGCTTTCGGCGCGCTTCCACTTGCCCGCCTGCAATCGTCCACTGCGAGTTTCTTGAATTTCATAATAATCAATACCGCTTTGCTTATCGGTGGTAGCAAAAGTGATAAACCATTTACCATCAAAAGTGTTTTCATCTCGCGCCAACTGCGGACTAAAAGTCTCTGGTGGAGTATTATCGGGACGACGTTCATCGAGATAAAGCTGGTCCAAAATTTCGGGGTCTGTTGGCGCGGCGCCATCACTCGATAGAGCAAAACTCCGCACGTTAAGCTGTGCCGGTGTACCCAAACCATCATTCAAAAAACCGTTAACATTACCCACGACTACTGCATTTTCGATGGCACTTCCGCGTCGTGGTTCGAAAATTATGGAAAAAAGAATCCCAGCCTGCCCTTCATAACCCCCAGGAATTGCGCCGCTAAAAGTAATGGCTCGGGTCTGTGCGTCCCACTTGGGGCGAGCCACCCAATAAGTAATTATAGAACCACTATCGGAAAGCTTAATATCACCAGCCAAATCTTCGGCTACTAATAAAGTGCCGTCGATAGCATTAATATTTTTACCATTTGTATTAATTACCAACGTCGTCGCAAAAGCTGCGGCTTGATTAGCCGTAACAC
>DAOLDG010000126.1:0-1514 GCA_035327465.1 Candidatus Doudnaibacteriota bacterium | reverse complement strand
GCCAGTCAATTCTATCGCGGGTCAAATTATTAAATTCCGAGACAACCTGACAGTCTACTTAGTGCAATCAACCGGCCTGCATCCGTTCGATTCCTACGAATCTTTGCTGTCTTACCAAAACCAAACCAACGCTCAAGTCATCGTCCGAGATGGTAACGTTAGCCCTTATACGGTGAGTACGATTCTTGCCAAAGACATTCTTAATCAAGAGCTTCCCCAACCCGGCCTCCCTGCTCATGGTGCCAACTTCTCCTGCCAAGGAGACTCCACCGTCTATTATATGAACTTTACCCAAAAGCTGGCTTACAGCGAACTGGCTGTCTTCCAAGCCTGGAATGGAAATGATTTCTCGGGAATTATTTCTTATCCAAGCGCCACATGCAGCAGTATCGCCAGTGCCGGCTTAGCCCCGATGCCAGAAGGAACACTAATTCGAATCGAAGGGGGGCCAGAAATCTATCGTACTGAAAATGGTAAAGCCCGACCATTTAGTTCATTAGCGGCTTATCTGCGCGATTCAGTCGGCAGAACCACCTATACCATTTCGCTTGGATACTTACACACTTATTCGCGCGGCGAACCAATCAACTAAACCATTAAAAAACACCCTCTGCTAATCGAGGGTGTTTTTAATTATGATGAAATTCTTATTCAGCTTTTGCTTCTTCGGTTTCAGGAGCAGAGGCTTCTTCAGCAGGGGTTTCTTCAACCTTTTCTTCTGCTACTTCAGCCTTTTCTGCTTTAGCGGCTTTTTTAGGAGCTTCGGTGAGCTGCTTAATTGAAAGTCCCAAACGGTGCTCGGCCGGTTCGATTGAGATAACTTTGAATTCGCGATCTTCGCCTTCTTTAACAATAGTAGTAGCGTCTTTAACTTCTTCGTGAGCTAGTTCGCCTAAGTGAGCCAAGCCTTGAATGTCTTCGTCTAATTCTACGAACACGCCGAAGGGCATAATCTTGGCCACTTTACCTTTTACAACTTGGCCGAGCTGATACTTCTTGACGGCTTCTTGCCAAGGGTCGTTCTGTAGCTGTTTAATCGAGAGGGAAACGCGGCCTTTTTCGATGGCAATAATTTTTGCCTGCACGGTGTCACCAACTTTAAATAAGTCTTTTGGGTTCTCGATACGCTGCCAAGCTAATTCGGAAATATGCACCAAACCTTCTAATTCGCCAAACTTAACGAACACGCCGAAGTCCACGATGCCGGTAATCTGACCGGTCACGGTTTCGCCAATCTTTAAAGAAGATAGGCTTTGCTGTAATTCTTCCTCATGAACTGCTTTTTCCGACACAATTAACTTTTCCTCTTCAGCGTCGGCTGTAATTACTTGAACGCTAAAATTTTGACCAACATAGCTATTCAATATTCCAAGGATTCGGTTCTTGTCGCCTTCTTCCACGCGCGGGTAGTGTTCAATCGATAGTTGCGATACCGGTAAAAAGCCTGGCACGTTGTTCACCTCAACCATTAATCCACCTTTGTTAGCAGATACAATCTTGGTAGAAATAACATC
>DAOLDG010000125.1:0-1617 GCA_035327465.1 Candidatus Doudnaibacteriota bacterium | reverse complement strand
GGGAAGTAGAGGCACCGGTACCACCACGAGCGATAGCTAGTTGAGCTTCGGCATTTAGTGTGCCGTTGCCACCGCTAGTGAAAACAACTCCATTAGTTGTTAAGTTGCCGATACGTACTGCGGTCGAAGCAGAGTTGCCGATAGTAACCGTGCCAGTCGAAGTGCCGGTATTAATATTTGTATCAAAGTTTGAAGAAGCATTTAGCGAGACCGCTGCACCACTAACAGTTAAACCTAGGCTACCAGTGAGCAATCCTGCCGAGGTGATTGTTCCAGAACCAGTTGTAGAAATATTCCCTGATGTAGAAAGCGTGCCAGCATTAGTTATCGATAGTTGCCCACTAGAACCAAACAACACATTGCCCGTCGAAACGTTGCCAATAGAAATCGTACCGCTCCCTTTTGCATTGAGTGTAAAGTTTTCATTTGTACCAGAAGAAATCACCTCAAGTGCGGCACCGGCGCCAGCTGCTGCTGCAGTAACTTTCAAACCAGTCGCGGAAGAAGCGGTATTAGTATCAACTTGTAGCGCAGGGTTCGAAAGAGTTCGTCCGATACTAAGAGCCGAGGTAGATTGGTTTTCGGTCTGCACAACTCCGTCACCAACTACACTATTTGCTACAAAGGCAAATGCCGATGCCACCAATTGCTTGCGTGGCGACATTTCCCCATCAAAGCCACCACCATCATCAAAGTTCACGCTTAGGTAGATATCCCCACCAGAGAAATCCACACTTGCCAAAGAGTTACAACTACCCAATTTTGCACTAAACACTCCGTTCACTACTGCTAGCTCGTCACAATCTGGAGATGGAGAACCATCCCATGTTTCTGTCCAGAGTAAAGTCCCACCAGACGGAGCGTCATATAATTTAAATTCAAATGTATAATTTCCATTTGCGACGTTCGTCCCGTTTGAAACATTAGTTAGTTTGCCTTGAAAATTTATATACTTGGCGATTGCTGCTTCGGCTGGAACTGATTGATAACTACTAGTAATCGCATACGCTAAAACCAAAACGCCCATAAAGAGTAACGCTTTGATTCTCGTGTATGTGATTACAGATTTTATATATCGCAATTGTTTCATCATTTTTTGCTAGTTTCACACCCCCATAAAACACAAAAACATCGTTATTTAGTACGATGTCGCTATTTGGCACATTGCCCAGATTGTTTGTTTTGGATATCTTCGGTCTCGACGTGAGCCTATCCTAATTGCTTGTATCTTTCCGTCTTTCTCCCAATTACGGAGAGTGTTTGGATGAACGTTGATCATCCGAGCTGC
This sequence comes from Candidatus Doudnaibacteriota bacterium, assembly GCA_035327465.1. Lineage (GTDB taxonomy): Bacteria > Patescibacteriota > Doudnabacteria > UBA920 > UBA920 > UBA920. The sequence goes on along the minus strand of DAOLDG010000125.1, from coordinate 329 downwards.
TTCCTTTATTGTTAACAGCTCCGGTAAATCTTGATTGGTCGTCATAGATTTAAAGTATTAATGATTTTTTTCTAGCCTAGTAATGATTATTATTTTGGCTAGCATAATATGGAGACCAAACCTTCATTAAAAGATAACCGCTTGGATGAAGCAGTAACTAATATTTAGGCTGGTTTGTTATTTTGTTTCCATTAGTGACTTTATTTTGCTTGAGTTAAGATAACTTAACTTAACAAAACTTATCTTAATAGTAGTATATCAGAAATAATGGTTTTGGTCAACCTCCTTAATAACAAACACCTCCGTTAAGGAGGTGTTTGTTATAGAAT
>DAOLDG010000124.1:0-1643 GCA_035327465.1 Candidatus Doudnaibacteriota bacterium | reverse complement strand
TTGGCTCACCTAAGAAAATTATTCGCTCTTTAAGCAAACGGCTGTAAATATCATACGCGCGTTCACCCATCGGTGATTTATCGATAACCATTGGTACTAGTGGCATGACTTTCCTTTCGTTTATATTAGAATTATTCTTCGTCTGAAGTTTCTTCTTCCGTTGGTGCTTCTGAAGTTTCTGCTGCAGTCTCTGTGTCTGCGTCTGTGTCTGCGCCTTCAGCAATTTCCTCTGAAATTGTTTCTGAAGTTTCTTCATCTGCAGATGTAGCTTCTGAACTTCCACCCTCGGAATCGATGTCGATTTTCCAGCCGGTGAGCCGAGCAGCTAAACGTACGTTCTGGCCAGATTTACCGATTGCTAACGAAAGCTGATCTTCTAGCACTCCGACTTGTGCAGATTGCTCTTCGGCATTAAGCTGAACATTAAGAATCTTCGCCGGAGATAGGGCGTTGGCAATAAACTTCACGGCGTCATCGCTCCATTCTATAATATCAATCTTCTCGCCTCCGAGTTCGGCCATTACAGTTTGTACCCGCGTGCCTTTTTGACCCACGCACGTGCCGATTGGATCGATGCCTTCCTGATTTGAAGTTACAGCAATCTTACTACGACTACCAGCTTCACGTGCCACGGATTTTATTTCCACTGTACCACTAAAAATTTCTGGTACTTCTAATTCGAACAATTTGCGAACCATATCGGGATGAGAGCGCGATAAAGTAATTTTCGGACCTTTACTAGTTGGTTCGACATGCAAAATCAAAACTTTTAGACGTTGACCAATTTCATACTTCTCATTACGAATCTGTTCGGATGGAAAAAGAATTCCGACTGCTTTACCCAAATCCACCAACACGGTATCACCCTCAATGCGTTGAATAATACCGTTAATAAGGGTGCGTTCTTTAGCTTTAAAATCGGAGAATTGCATATTGCGTTCGGCTTCACGCAATTTTTGGATAATTACTTGTTTCGCGGTTTGTGCAGCAATACGACCAAATTCCATCCCATCGGTTGGTGTAATTTCGCGGCGCACCACTTCTCCAGCTTTCACTCCTTTTTGCCAGCTTTGCGCTTCGTCTACGCTAATCTCTTTTAACTGATCCTCGATTTCTTCTTGTGCCAACGGTACTACAGTTTTCTCGTCAAAAATTTTCGCCGATAAATCTTCGGGGTTAAACTCTACTACGATATTCTGATCTTTATCACCAAAATCTTTTCGAAAAGCCGCTGCGAGTGATGCCTCAATCATTTCGATTATTTCTTCGCGCGTGATACCTTTTTCTTCGGCGATTTGCGCCAATGCTTGTTCTAGTTGTTCGTTCATGTCGTCCAAATTGTCTTCGAGCTCACAGTGCGGGCACCAGCCCGTCCCTACCGCTCTCCGCCAATTTCTCCTCTCGCATTCACGCTTAAGCTTACTTGCGATGCTTGGGATTTGCCCGAGCAAGCTCGGTCCAAGTGTGAATGCGGGTATATAAATACTTTATTTAATTATCATTCAGTTGTTGAAACAAAAAGATGAGCGGAGCTCATCTTCTACAAGTTCAGTTCAACAGCGTTTGTATATATTTTACTGTATTTCACAAAATTGTCAAGATTGCGAGATTGGCTAATGCTTGCAGCTTTAGTTAATAATATT
>DAOLDG010000123.1:0-1672 GCA_035327465.1 Candidatus Doudnaibacteriota bacterium | reverse complement strand
ATCACTAACCCCCCACTAAGATTATAACGAATTCGAATACTATTAGTAGCCGTAGTACCATTTTTAAAAGTTACTCTTGCCGCTAAGGTGTGCGTGCCGTCTGGTACAGTGTGATTTAATAAGGTTTGAAAAGTTGAGCTCTCTGGGGAGATAGTGCCTACAATTGCCCCATTCATTAAGAAGTCGACTTTATTAACCTCTCCATCAATATTTAATCCAACTGTGAAAGGTAGATTAGTAATTAAAGCATTGTTTGCAGGAGTAGTGAATTGAACTTTTGCATTATCTTGAGGAAGAGGGTTATCTATCCCGCTTCCAGGAGGATAGCGATACCCGTTTGCTAAAGCCCAGGCAATTACTGGATCGTCCCAAGCGCGGTTGTTTGGTCTTTCGCTACGCAATACTACATAAATCTCGGTTGTTCTACGATCTGCTGGAGTGGAGTCAGTGGCAGGCAAGCCAGTGAGTGAATCTACTTCAACAGGAACATGTACATTGTCGTATTGGGTTGGCACATTGTAATCGGCAAAAATTTCCGAAACCGTATTCGGTGTGTATTGAGTAGGGAGTAAACCAGAAACCGCATCAACACTCACACTTCTAATTCCATCGGGGCGATTAAATTGTTCAACAGGTTTACCAGCTAAAGCTTCTCTCATAAATTGATTCCAAATTGGTCCAGCCGTAACAACGGCGTCTCGCCGCATTGGATCATTGTTGTTATTTCCAACCCACACCCCCGCTACAAGCGAAGGAGTAAATCCGAGTGTCCAACCATCACGGAACTCTTGAGTGGTGCCAGTTTTGGCAGCTACTGGTCGGTTACCGAGTTGTAGTGGCGAACTGCCACCAAACACCCATGCTCTCGCACTGTTGTCGCTCATCACATGAACTAATTGATAAACCGCCAGCGGGTCTAATGCCTGGCTGCTTTTTTCTTGGTATTCTTCCAATACCTGACCACTTTGAGAAATAACTTTTAAGATAGCTGTTTTTTCAACCCTTTTTCCTTCGTTGGCTAATACCCCATAACCTGCAGTATGATCAATTAGTTTTACATCACAGCCACCCAATACCAAAGAAAGCCCACAATCTCGGAACGGCGCTTCTATTCCGACATCCCGAGCTGTGCGAACTACTTTATCCTCACCCACCAAGGCAATAGTCTTTACAGCTGGAATATTTAAACTCCCGGCCAGCGCTTTGCGCATTGAAACTGGACCATTTTCTGCGAGATTAAAGTTGCGCGGGGTGTAATTACCAAAATTAGTTACCACATCTAACAACATTGAAGCTGGCGCGTATTTATGTTCACGGTTAAAAGCCGTCACATATGCGTAAGGCTTAAAACTACTTCCTGGCTGCTGCAGAGTAGTGGCAACATTAACATGGGGTTCAAATTTACAAGTCCGACCAGGTACACAACCAGCAGGCTCGCTTTCGGCAAAATAATCTTTACTCCCCACCATGGCCAATATTTGTCCAGTTTTTGGATCCATAGCTACCAGGGAAGCGTTATATCCATTGGCAGAGATGTTCCTCGCCACCCCTTCCTTTACTGCTTTTTCGGCAATTTCCTGCATATCTGGGTCTAGGGTGGTGTAAACTTTTAAACCCCCTTCTTGTAAAGTGATTTCACCATACTTTGAAGCTAAATAGTTTTCTACATACT
>DAOLDG010000122.1:0-1681 GCA_035327465.1 Candidatus Doudnaibacteriota bacterium | reverse complement strand
CGGGCGGACATACACAAACCAGGAGCGTATCGGACCCACCATTACGGGAACGACATCGCCCACATCAACGGTGAATAGATATACTTTGCTGGCTTGTTCGAACAGCTTGCTGGGGTTAAAAAAGGTGAGTTTGACATCCCAGCAATCCGACTCGGGCCTGCAAATCGGGCTACGCTCCACGGCGTAGGTTCCGAGCACCAACTCCTCCCGGATAGCCTCCTTAAATACCTTTGCAACCAGTAAAGCATTAGTGGCTGCATAGTTGATTGCCCGATCTTGAGGCGCAATTCCCAAATTATGCAGTTCTTCATAGGCACGAACGAAAAAGTTCTCAACCCGCTCTTTGCAGGCAGTATAGTCATCCTGTTTGTCTGGGTTGCTCTGATCGCCCTCGACATTGAGTTGATTATAAACCGCTTTAATCAGGTCTGCAGTATTCCAACTGTACATCCCGCGCAGATCCGGTTGAATGACTGGAACGACCTGGTCGCTCATTAACCGGATACTCCCCATTAGGGTACCCGGTATTGATACCCGCTCGATACCTTTGTCGATCTGTTCGCGAAGAAACACCCGTAATCTTTGATAAGTATCACCGGCGAAAGCGCCACAGGGTTTTATGGCATAGATAGGGGTCGCATCTAGATTGAGCGTCCAAATAATCGCTGCGGCGTCCCAAGGTGTTCTTTCGAGATAATCCAATAATTGCGTGGGTTCCTGTGGGTTTTTGCCTTGCATGTGTTCCAAGATGGAGTCGCGACGCGCTTCAACTCCAAAATCATAACCCAGCTTACCCAAGGCAAATACCCATTGCGCCGATCCACCAACCGCGCCAGAGCAACCGCAACCGGTGTTTGTATTGGGAAAATCGACTCTCTGGTTTAGCAAGCTACCGCTTGGATAAGAAGTGGTGATTTCGGTAGCGAGTGCTAATTCATGGCCGCCGGCCAGCGCATGGCTCGGGGTGCCAAACGCCGGTATCCCAGCGCGGGGCTTTTGGGCGGTGCTGGCATCGCCGACCGATGGGTTGGGTAGTTCCTGAGCTTTATTCGCATTAGACATGGTAGTTACTCCCTGAATAAGGAGCGATAATGCTCCTGCAATATTGAGGCGACCCGCCAATAGGCGGCGGCAATCCGGCACGAACTGCGCTTCGCAACCTTGCGCGCTGTGTAACAGTGCTTCCCGGACGGCATGGAGATTAGGTCGCCGTCCCTGCTTGAGTTGAAGACTGGCCAGTAGAGCGACAACGCCAAAAACAATAGGGGTAGCGTAACTAGTGCCACTGTTGATGCTCATGCCACCGCCAGGATTGGCGCCAGGAATGGCTTTACCCGGTGCCAGGATACCCTGGGTTTGGTATTTCCCACCCCAATTACTGAACTCAAGAGGTAAACCCTGGGCGTCCATTGCTCCCACCGCCAACACCGAAGGCAATGCGCCGGGAATACACAGACACTCGCAGCCTTCGTTTCCAGCGGCAGCTACTAGAAGCACCCCTCGATCGACGCACTCGCCAACGACTTTGGCCAGAAGTGGATGAGCGGCGCCAGTCGGAGAATATTGACCCAGGCTGATATTGACAATGTGGGCACCTGCCTGAACGGCTATTTCGATGGCCTGAGCCAGCCCAAGCTGGAAGCAGGCGGCGAGCGAACCGTCGAGCCTGTCGCTAAAGACG
>DAOLDG010000121.1:0-1722 GCA_035327465.1 Candidatus Doudnaibacteriota bacterium | reverse complement strand
TCACCACATTCGCTAACACGTCTTTAAGGTCGTCTTGAGTAATGGTGCGTTCGCTAGTCGGGTGTAGATATAGTCCATCGACTTGATGGAAAATATTCATATGGCGGCGGTCGATTTCGTCTTTGCGGTAAACTTTACCGTAAGACAACACTCCCAGCGGTTGGCTCGCTGCAATCTTGGTACGGACTTCTTCTTGCAAGAAATAGTAATACCACATCACGGTGGTGTGTGTGCGCAAGATATTTTTTTCGTCGACATAATAAGTGTCGCTCTTGCTGCGCGCCGGGTGGTCGGCTGGAAAATTAAATAGGTCAAAACTTTCGCTAGCAGGGACAATCTCTGGAACTTGAATAATATCGAACTCTTGAAACTGTTCCAGCGCAACAATGCGATCTACTAATTCGCGGATAGGGCCAGTATCTTTGCGTGATAAATCCGGCATGGCCAAGTAGCGCTTGATGCGGGCCGCTTCGGCATCAGTGCGCTTCTCTAACTCGGCTTCTAGCCGCTTTTCTTCGTCTGTAGAAATAATTAGGTTAGACATATTAGGCAACTATTGTACCAAGCTTGGTGTCTGGCGACAAGATAAGAATTTCTGGCTTGTCGCCGATTTCTGTAGTTCTACCCAGTTCGAATTCGGCGCAAATCATGCCTTGGCTTTCGATGCCGCGAATCTTGGCCGTAGACAGTACAAACGATTCGTGCTCGTCGGAGTGAATATTTTGGGCAATCGTGGCGCCTGGGAGCGCCAAGGCCACTATATCCCCTACTTTGAAGTTGTTCGCGCCACACACGACAGGTTCGATAGTTTTTTGTCCGTCAAACAAGCTGACCACTCTTAGGCGGTCAGCGTTGGGGTGTTTTTCGATTTTAACGACTCTCGCCGCGATTATTTTAGAGTCTACTTTTTTATTAAACAGTTTCTGTAATAAATTCCACATCTTTGATAGCTAGAGAATTAATAGTTGCGGCATTCAGTTTGATTACACATGTAACCAGTAGTCCCCGCCGACGAATTTTGTAGAGGTGCTCGAATAGTGAAAGTGTCGAATGTTGGACCGACCGAATATTCGTAATCTTGTTTCGAGATGGGATCGGTTGGTATTATGACCATATACCGAGGGATAAGTTCGGATCTAAGTTTCTCTGCTGGTGGAAACACAAACTCTTTGTCGCTGGCTGGATCTAATTGAGTGGTGCTGTATACCAACAAGGCTTTTTGGATATTTTCTAAATCTAACCGTCGTTGATTATCGTAGACTTGAGTATTTTCTCGCTCCACATCATCTTCTGCGTTTTTGGTAGTGTACTTAATTAATTGGTTTTGAGTTTCGCTGTAATATGTAAGCGTGAATTCGGTATTATTGTTACTGGTTTGGTAACCATATTTGTATGGTTCGATGTTGATTGGGTCATTATAATTGGTAGCAACTGTATTATATGAACGAATCATGTCGGACATTACAATAAAATCATCGGTCGGCGGGAAAGTTTTTTTATCTTCCCGATATTTTAACAACCCACCTCCAATTTTTTTGATAGTGCTTTGTCGCTGGCTATCGCGATCGAGTTTGGCCTGTGGAGAAAGGTCGAGGTCGGCTGGCAGAGCTGGTGCATTTGGGTCGGTGAAATCGTAAAGGACAAAAGAAAGTGGGCCAAGCGAAGATAATGTAGGTTGATGCAGGCCAAATTGTTTAATTAGCGATTTAATTTGGAATAATC
>DAOLDG010000120.1:0-1732 GCA_035327465.1 Candidatus Doudnaibacteriota bacterium | reverse complement strand
CGTAAAGCCGTGCAGAGCGGTGAATTTTATCCAGTATTTGGCGGCGACGGTCGCGGTATTATCGTGCGTACCTTGCTCGATGGCGTTGCGAATTTTTTGCCATCGCCAACCGATAAAGGCCCGGTAAAAGGCACTAACCCAAAGACTGGTGAAGAATTAGAGCGCAACCCAAGCGATGATGAGCCATTTACAGCGCTTGCTTTTAAAATTGCCACCGACCCATTCGTGGGCCGTTTGGCGTTTTTCCGTGTTTACTCAGGAACTTTGACGGCTGGTAGCTACGTGCTTAATGCTCGCACTGGCACTCGTGAACGTGTGGGTCGTATTGTGCGGATGCGCGCCGACCAGCGCGATGAGGTTAAAGAAGTATTCGCTGGCGACATCTGTGCTTTGGTGGGTCCAAAGGACACTATCACTGCAGATACACTTTGCGCCGAAAACTCTCCAATCGAATTAGAAAAGATTAAATTTGCCGACCCAGTTATTTCGATGGCGATTGAGCCGAAGACCAAAGCCGACCAAGAGAAAATGGGTATTGCCATGCAAAAACTTGCAGAAGAAGACCCGACTTTTAAAGTTTCTTCCAACGACGAAACTCAGCAAACCATTATCGCTGGTATGGGTGAGCTTCACTTAGAGATTCTCGTCGATCGTATGAAGCGAGAATTTAAAGTCGAAGCTAATGTTGGTAAGCCAGAAGTTGCTTACAAAGAATCATTCAAAAAAACAGCTACTGCCGAAGTTAAATACATCCGTCAAAGTGGTGGACGCGGACAATACGGTCACGTTTACTTGCGTGTCGAACCTCTTGAACAAGGTAAAGGCTACGAATTCGTCGACGAAATTGTTGGTGGTGTAATTCCAAAAGAATACATCAAGCCAATCGATAAAGGTATTCAGGAATCTGCTGCTAATGGCGTAATCGCTGGTTACCCATTGGTAGACTTCCGAGCTGCTGTTTACGATGGTAGCTATCACGAAGTTGACTCTTCCGAAATGGCTTTCAAAATAGCTGCTTCTAAGTGTTTACAAGAAGCCGTGAAAAAAGGTGACCCAGTATTGCTAGAGCCTGTGATGAAAGTTGTGGTGACAACTCCCGAAGCTAATATGGGTGACGTAATTGGCGACCTTAACTCTAAGCGCGCAAAAGTTCAAGACATGGAAGATATCACTGGCCGCAAAGTTGTTACTGCCTTCGTACCATTAGCAGAAATGTTTGGTTACGCCACACAACTTCGCTCTATGACTCAAGGTCAAGCCTCTTCGATTATGGAATTCGATCATTATGAAGAAGTTCCAAAGAATGTTGCCGCGAACATAATCGAATCTCGCGCGGGCATGAACGTCAGAAAAGGTCAGTAGTTTATTTCAGTCATTGCGAGCTCGGCCATTTGGCGGAGAGCAGCAATCTTCCCCTCCTCGCTAGCGAGGAGGGGTGGCCAACACTTTCGAAATAAGTGTTGGTCGGGGTGGTGTTAGATTGTATCGTCGACCGCCCCCCGACGACTTCCTCGCAATGACAGACTAATTAAAATATCATTCCTGAGCAAAGTCGAAGGGCACCACAATTGTTCGTATAGGAAAGTAACTATGGATAAAATTAAAAGACCCTCCTAAATATATTTAGAGGGTCTTTTATACTTAAGGAACTTTTTTTTCTGCTGCTTGGATTGAAATAGCACCAGGATGCAAAAAAGGTTAAGAGGATGATAGGGGATCCATATAGAACGAT
>DAOLDG010000119.1:0-1742 GCA_035327465.1 Candidatus Doudnaibacteriota bacterium | reverse complement strand
GATGAGCGAGAAAGCGGTGAAGATGATAAAAGATCTCACGCGCGAAGTTGTACCCGGCGAAGAGTTCGAGGGCAAAGTGGTGCGCATTATGGACTTCGGTGCGTTCGTGGAAATTCTGCCAGGCCGTGATGGCATGGTGCATGTTTCCCAACTGGCTAACTATCACGTTAATAAAGTAGAGGATGTAGTGAAGCTTGGCGACACTCTCAAAGTGAAAGTTCAAGAAATTGACGACCAAGGTCGCATTAATTTAACGCACAAGCCTTATGCCCCTGAGCCAACCCCAGAACAGTTGGCTGGTGGTGGAGATCGCGGTAATCGTGGTTTTGACTGGAAGCCAAAGTTCAACGGTGGCGACAGAGGTGGACGCGGCGGCGATCGTGGTGGTCGCGGCGGTTCTCGCGGGGGACACCCACAACGCCCACCTCGTCCAAACGGCGCTAATAGATAAATTATTTATTTCTATACATAAAAACCCTCATTATGTTGAGGGTTTTTATGTATCTGGATTGACAAAATTGTTCAGAGTTAGTATAATACTGAAGTTACAGTGAATTCTGTGGCTGGTTCAAAAAGCTGAAATTTTACAATACAAAATATAGGAGGAACTGATCATGAAACAAGAAATGATCGGAGAAGTACCGGGCAACGTGTTTGGTATGTTTGCGGATTTGATAGCTTATCTGGGTAAGCTTCTAAAAAAGAAAAATCCATTTGCAATGAGCCCCACAGAAGAAGTCGGTCTGGAAGTTTTAGCCGAAGAACGAGCAGAAATGTTGCTCAACTGGGAAGAGTTCTACAAGGAATTCTTTGACGAAGATGTAGATTTTACACATCTTCAAGTCCCCGAGCGACTCGAGGGCTTTGACCGTCTAATCGTGGTGGCCAAAGGTATGACTGCCCAGCTTGTTTATGACCGCTGTGCCGACAGTTTCCCTTGCATGAAATACACGGATCGGTCGCTCAGCGAAGTAGTGCCCACCAATGAACGCGAGCCCAGTAACGGCCCTTACGCCATCTGGGTACGCGACACTGTGGAAGCAGATGAAGTTCATAAGAATAAATCTGCCAACAAGATCAAACGCTACAGCATCAGATCCGAAACCTTGTTAGAACGTCTGCTCCATGGGTTGAAGTTTTACAAGGAAACAGGTAAACATCTCGATATCAGTAATGTGACGCTTTGCGCCGGCTCTCGCGATTGGTTCGGCGTTGTGCCGCGCGTCTATTGGATCGCCGACTGGATGGAGGTCTATTGGTGCAATCCTGGCGATGCGGACGACATTTTTCGTGCTCGCGAGGTATGTTCCTAAACCTTGTTTCTTGTTTCTTTTTCTCTTGCACCGAATTCGATTTATCGAATTCGGTGCTTTCTTTATGATAAGATTAATGTTGTGGAAAAACCGACCTCAAGCAGATAGCGGTTTTTCTTTTTAACTACACACAGTTATAATATAGTTTATGTCATACTTCGATATTACAAAAAAAGATGAAAGCTCGCAGGCGCGGACCGGAATTATTCATACTGCGCACGGCGATGTTCTCACACCGCAGTTTTTGCCGATTGGTACTAAAGGCACAATCAAAACTGTAACTAGTGAAGAGATTAAGTTTTGGGGAGCGACTATGGTGCTGGCCAATACTTACCATCTTTGGCAACGCCCTGGCGACGCGCTAGTATACAAAGCCGGCGGGCTGCACAAGTTCATGGGTTGGGACGGCCCGATCCTCACGGACAGCGG
>DAOLDG010000118.1:0-1750 GCA_035327465.1 Candidatus Doudnaibacteriota bacterium | reverse complement strand
TTATAGTGTCGGATTCTCATCCCGACCAAGAAGTTTGGTATCGCGAGCGGCGGGTAAGCTTGCAGTGGGACATAGGCTTGCCACCAGCAGATGGTTACAGTTATACCATTAGTGATCGGCCCGATGATATTCCCGATGATATCCCCGATTCTACCGATACTCGCATCATTTATAATTCGATACCCGAAGGGATTAATTATTTTCATATTAAGGCTTTGCGTGATGGTCGTTGGGGCGGCGTAAGTCATTACAGTTTAAAAATTGATACCACTCCACCGGCGGATTTTCAAATAAATATTTTGCCGAGTGCGCGGACTTATGTTACCAAGCCAGTAATCGAATTTTCTACTACGGATAGCAAATCTGGTTTGAAGCATTACGAAATCAAGATTATCACCTTGAAGATTACCGGACGTTCGAATGCGGTGATAGACGACCAGTTATTCATCGAAACCACCAGCCCTTACCAAACCATAGAGTTGTTGCCTGGCAGTTACGAGGTTATTATCCGGGCCTACGACAATGCTGGTAATATTCGCGAGGTAACGCAAAAATTAGATATCACGGATTCGTGGCTATGGTTTTTAAGCCAAGATGGTGTTACTTTGCCTACTGGGCAAACTTTGGGCTGGGTGATTGTGTTTCCGTTGTTGCTATTAATCTTGTTATTACTATTGCTAATTGCGTATATTAGCCGCCGATGGTATAAGTTGGTGCACGATAAGGTAGAGAGTAATCATTTACCAGAACCATTATCTGCACAAATTGCCGAATTAGAACGCTATCGTCAACGTTATGGTAAGCTTGTTGCCGGGTTAGTACTGATGGTAATTTTTGGGCTGGGCGCGTTGTCGTCGCCAGCTCAAGTTTGGGCGCAAGAGATTCCCCCGCCAGTGATTACTAGCTTATCGAGTAATATTAAAGATGATGAGTTGTTCTATGTTTCTGGCCGTACCACCGAACCAAATACCGAAGTGGTGGTGCATGTGCAGAGTATGGTGGATGGAAGTGCATTCGATTTCTTCACCATGTCGGACCGTCGGGGAGATTGGACTTATCGACATGATAGTTTTTTGACTGGTGGTAAATATAGCGTTTGGGCGCACAGTCGCCAAGGCGATATCTTGAGCCCACCGAGTCCGCAAGTAGAGATGGATGTGAAGCCAATAGCGCTTAACTGGGGGAATTCGCGGGTTACTTATCAGAGTTTATATTTAGGCGCAATTATTACATTAATTTTGTTAGTGCTAGGTTTGCTGGCGTATATTATTGTTCATGCTTGGTTAATTCGTCATCGTCGCCGTGTTTTCGCCCATAACTTGAGGCAAGCAGAAGATGCGATTAAGCGAGGATTTATTGCACTGCGTCGCGATATTGAAGCCGAATTGATGTTGATTAAACAAGCGCGTTTGCCGGAAGACTTGGCTGGCGAGCAAAAAGTCCGTGCCCAGCAACTAGAAGAAGATTTAAAGAATATCGAGACAGTGGTTGGTCGAGAACTTTGGGAAGTGGAAACATTTGAGAAGCTCCCCAAGGGTTCGTGATAAAATATAGATGTGTTTTTCACCTTCGAATTTTATGAGTATTTTCTCCTTATTTGCAAGTATAGAAATGATTCGATCGTAATCATATGTAATTAATGAATTCAGTATGGAAGCCAACCCAAAAGCTATTGTCATTATTTGTTTAGTCATCATAGGGTTATTTGCCGGTGGCTTATGGTATGTGATATCGGAAGGAAACAATCGTC
>DAOLDG010000117.1:0-1784 GCA_035327465.1 Candidatus Doudnaibacteriota bacterium | reverse complement strand
TATTGTGGTTATGGTATTTGTATTTTTGGCAGTATTCATTGGGCGTCGCCGTGGGGCATTGTCTTTAGCGGGCTTGGGGGTCGCAGGCGCCATACTGTTGCTCTTTACGGCACCTCAATTGTTGGCTGGCAAGAATGCGTTGGCAGTAACGTTGGTTTCGGCTGGCTTAATCGCTGTGGTGACAATGTTTATCGCCCATGGCTATAATCTGCGCACTAGATTAGCGGTAATTAGCACTCTTGTGGCACTTTTGGCGGCCATCGTTTTATCTTATTGTTTTGTATGGGTGGCGCAATTATTTGGCCTAGGGCAAGGTGATGCTTTTGCTTTGCAAGCTGGTTTTTTGGGCAACATTGATTTGCGGGGACTTTTACTCGGTGGGCTGATTATTTCTCTATTGGGCATTCTTGATGATGTCACTACAACGCAGACTGCCACTGTTGAAGAGTTGTCTAAGGCCAAGCCCGATATAAATCGACAAGAGTTATTTGCGGCGGCAATGTCTGTGGGTCGTGAACATATTGCTTCGTTGATAAACACATTAATTTTAGTGTACGTTGGAGCAAGCTTGCCTTTGTTTTTACTTATCGTGACTGCCAGCGAACAACCGCTGTGGGTATTGCTGAATAGTGAGTATATGGCTGAAGAAATTGTTCGCGCGATTTCTGGGAGCGTGGCATTAATTTTGGCCGTACCTATTGCTACTGCCATCGCAGTACAAAGTTATTATAAAAAAAATAACACCCCATAATGGGGTGTTATTTTGGACTGTGTACTTAATCGAAATTTAGTGGGATTTCTACTTTATCATCGTGTTCGGGCAAGCCAGAAGCATTGGCTTTGTGAAGAATTAAAGTACCAGTAGCGGTTTCGGGAGTTGGGAAATTGATAATTGCTTGGAATGGCACAAACTCTTCGGTCATCCATTCGCCTTGCGCCATAACTGGTATTTCTGCCAGTTGATTGCCATTGGCATCAAGCAGCTCAGCAGAAAAAGTTGCTTCGAAGTACCAAGGGCCGCGGGCAAGCCCGCGGAGCTCAAAAGGGGAAGTAACGCTTTCTCCGGAAGTTGGATAGCCGACTTGAATCATATCAGTCGAAATAGTTTCTTCTTCGGTGCCGCTACCGACAGGTTCGGTAAAGGTTTTGCCTTTGGCAGTACATTGGCGCGGATGACTTTCCGAAACCGGGTAGCCGGCAGTAATACAATCTTCAAAACTGGCAATGCTGGTGCGATTTTGCTGCCAAACATAGATTCCGCCGGCAATCAAAACAGCGGCGATGATAGCGATAATTAGGTTGCGATTATTCATATAATTAAAGAGACTAATTAATGGTATTGAGTGTGTGCACCCATGCCCCGATGTAATACGGCCAGATTAGTAAGGCTAAGATGCCTTGCCCAAAGCTGAGTTGTAAGAACCCGATGGAAAAGAGCCAGCCCGCGAGCCAAATTACTCCGAGGCCACTATGTTGTTCTACTTTGATTTTCATAAATATATTATATTACCAAATTAAAATTTACTCAATACTTTGTTGAAATAAATAACCATAGTTCGGTTATTTTCTATAACCCAATGCAATTTTTTTTAATACTAATTTTATTCAAATTTTCTGCTTTTTGAGTGGATGGGAGTCTGTCCGGACTCGATGTCATATTTAGACAAGTCCGAATTCCAGCACTCCTAAACAATAGAAAAAACCAGAACAGAAGTTCTGATTTTTTCTCTGGCTCGGGAGCTGGGATTTCCGCCTCGGCCGCCTGCTGGCGACCTCGTTGCCCG
>DAOLDG010000116.1:0-1788 GCA_035327465.1 Candidatus Doudnaibacteriota bacterium | reverse complement strand
GGAATTTATTTCCAACGACATCGGTAAACATCCTACGGGCCCTTAGCTCATTTGGTAGAGCGCATCCATGGCATGGATGAGGCGACCGGTTCGATCCCGGTAGGGTCCACCAAAAACACCCTTACGGGTGTTTTGTCGTATTAATTATTCTTTAGTAAGTGAGACTTGGCTTTGCCAAGTCGAACGAGGAGCGGGCCCGCTTGCGGGATCCGCGACCCAATAGTAGCCGCGCATCCATGGCATGGATGAGGCGACCGGTTCGATCCCGGTAGGGTCCACCAATAACACCTGCATGGGTGTTTTATTGATGCGCAACTTTATACTTTAGTGAGTGATTGGCGGTAGTAAAAAACCGCCCAGTGAAATGAAGGCTTAACTCCGCTCAAAATATTCACCAACTTCATTGATCAATTTATCCAAGCCTTCTTGCTCTAACTATTTTTTGCCCCGTCTAGATTATTATATTTCACTATAGGATATTTGAGGTAAGATCGCAGCTTTCTTTCTAATCAACTCCCATCTATAATATAGTTATGAACCCTAAACAAGAATTGATATTCGATTTTGACCATGCAGTTGGTACAGAGGATCGCTTTGCAATCCGTAGGTTTGTGAATGCGTTTGTGAGTGCAGTGAATAATCAGGGCAAGGATGATGTGTCTAGGTTTTTATCAAAAAGTATTACCGCTGAAGGGTTTGGAGAGTTTCCGTTGCAACAACTAGAACTTATTAACTTGTATTATAAAAAGTTTTTTGGCCGGCGACATAGCTACATTCATTTTCCGCAGGTAAGATTAACCACGCAAAAAAGCTTTTTCTTATTAAGCGGTAGCTATGAAGAATATCAAGAAGGGATTTTGTCTGCTGCGGGTACAATCGATCTTTGGATTGTAAAGCAAGATGAACAATACTTAATAGAGAAAATTATTTTTTATCCGCGGATGCGTGCAGTGGAGTCGGAATGATAAACAGGTTTTTGAAAGAATTATCTTTGTATCGCAATGGTGCAAAAGTTGTAGTTGGTGTAGATGAAGCTGGGCGTGGTCCATTGGCTGGGCCAGTGGTGGCAGCAGCGGTTTGGTTTGAGCAAGAAGTAGATGCGCCGTGGTGGCAGCAAATTCGAGATAGTAAAAAACTTAATGAGGCGCGTCGCGGAGAATTAGCGCAAATAATTTCTACTCACGCACAAGTTGGAATTGGATTAGCAGACGTAGCAGAAATAGAATTGAATAATATTTTGCAAGCCAGTTTGCAGGCTATGAAGAGAGCGATTGAAAATTTGCAAGTGTCATTGCAGGATTCGCACGTACTCGTCGATGGAAAATTTTTGATTCCAGATTTATTGGCGCACGAGCAACGCGCTGTTGTAAAAGGCGATTCATTAATTCATTCGATTGCCGCAGCTTCCATAGTAGCCAAAGTTACTCGCGATAATTTAATGAAAGAGTACTCCGAAAAATTTCCGCAATATGGTTTTGCTCAGCATAAAGGTTACGGAACTGCTGCGCACATTCAAGCCATCAAACAGTATGGATTATCTCCTATACACCGAGTGAGTTTTTGTGGTAATTTTGTATAGTGAGTTTAGCTGTCATGAGGATATCATCTGCGACCAAGATCAAGATATGGAGATAGTAACCCGTAGGGTCACAATATTCTCTAGTAAGTGAGTTGCGGCTTTGCCGCCACGAACGAGGAGCGGGACACGAGCTGTGGCGAGTGGATCCGCGACCAAAATATGGAGAGGTGCCAGAGTGGTCGAATGGGCCGCACTCGAAATGCGGTGTG
>DAOLDG010000115.1:0-1790 GCA_035327465.1 Candidatus Doudnaibacteriota bacterium | reverse complement strand
CCCATCGCTCACACCTAAGACACGCCCACCCAAACGCCAGCCCTCTGAAGCTAAAGATAACAAATATACTGGCGTAGCCGCGATTAACAATATGAGCGTAAAAGCAAGAAGCTGTTTTTGGCGGAATTTAGCTTGATTAGGCTGTCGTAAAATTTCGATTAGAAACAACGGGAATCTAAAAACCAATATCAGACTATAACCCACCCAGTATCCAACTCTGGCACAACTATTAAGAAAGCCAAACCATAACCGTTTTGCAAGAGGTTGAGTGGATGGAAATTTACCAACCCGCACCGATTCCTCGATGTCGTGATGTAATAAAATTTTGATTTTCTTATTCTTCATTAATTCGAAATAGCTCGATGTTGCTTAGAGATGTTTAATAGGATACCAATAGCTGCTAAGTTAACAATCATAGCGCTACTGCCATAGCTGAACAAAGGCAAAGCGATGCCAGTTAATGGAATTAATCCTAAAATCGCGCCAACATTAATGAGTACGCTAACCGCGAACATCGTCGTTATGCCAAGTGCTAACATTTTACCAAATGAATCGGCAGCTTTTAAGCTAATGTGCAAACCACGGTATATAAACCAAGCAAAGACTAATAGAATCAAACTTACACGAACAAAGCCCAATTCTTCTGCCATGATCGCAAAAATCGAATCATTAATAGCTTCGGGTAAATAGAAATGTTTTTGTCTAGATAGTCCATAACCATACCCAAATAGTCCCCCACTACCAATGGCGATTAAGGCCTGATTAATCTGATAGCTCACTCCCAAAGTGTCCGCACTGGGGTTGAGGAACGCGGTAATCCGTCTCATTCGATAAGGTTCAAAAATTACAAACCCAGCTGCCAAAATCGCTCCACCTAAACCACTCCATAATAAGTATTTTAGGCGAGCACCACCCATAAAAAACATAGTCATTGCAATTGCGACCACTGCAAGCGCGGTACCTAAATCTGGTTGAAATACAATTAAGGCCGCCATCACGCCAACTATAGCTAAGGGTGGGAAGATTGAACTCCAAAAATTTTGATTGCCAGTCCGATTGTGCTTACCAGTCCAAGCCGCTAGGTAAATAATTAAACATAGCTTAGCTAATTCACTTGGTTGAAATAGAAATGCGCCAAAATCTATCCAGCGAGTAGCCCCGTTAGCTGTAAAGCCTACTCCAGGTATTTTTAATGCCAGTAAGCTTAGCAGGCCTATAACAATAATAATAGCTGCGGGTTTTTTAAGTCGATGGTAGTCTATTTTTGAAAAAATGTACATTAAGACTAACCCAATAAGGACCCCACGCGTAAGTTGGTGGATGATGAAATAATTTGTATCACCAAAAGTAGCTTTTGCTTCAGCTGTAGATGCGCTCCAAAGCACTGCCAAGCCAGTGGTTAACAATACAGCAGTGAGTGTCAGTAAGACGTAATCGAATTGAGCTTTACTTTTTCCCATACGCAGATTTAATTAACTCTATAAACTTATCTCCCCGTTCGGCATAATTCGCAAACATGTCGAATGAAGTTGCTGCCGGGCTTAGCAAAATCGTGTCGCCAGCGACAGCTAATTTTACAGCCTGTTCGACCGCCACCGAAAACTCTGAACTTGGCGGTATTACATGACCAGAAAATCCAGCTTTTTTGAGCAATGATTGTAAAAGTTGGCCTGTTTCCCCTATCAAAACAACAGCTTTCAGATGAGAATCGTTCTTTAAAATTTCGATCAAGTTTTGGTAATTTAAACCTTTATTGCCCCCGCCTAATAGTAAAATCAGTGGCTGCTGTA
>DAOLDG010000114.1:0-1796 GCA_035327465.1 Candidatus Doudnaibacteriota bacterium | reverse complement strand
CAATAATGTAAAGTGCTGCACTCGGTCTGTAAAATTCGCCAATACTGGTACCGGGGTTTGTGGAGAAATCGCCAATGCGGGAATCATCTTCAACTTTACAATAGCTTCCAGTGCATTGTTCAAATCTACCTCATCTTCAAATGATTCATAATGCACAATTACTTTATCAAAACCAACTTTTTTATAAATTGAAAAGTCTTGAGGCTTATCTACCATTAAGTGCGCTTCAAACTGCAATTTACTTTTTGGCAACTTAATATCCGAGGCAAGTACGGTTTTTGTAGCCACAAATTTACCGTCGGCAAAATCTATTTGCACAGCCTTAATGTGTTTTAATCCGCAAACTGTCTTTAATGTAGCTTGAAATTGTTTTACATTGCTTTCTAGAATGGCTGGGATAATCATAAAATTTTTTCTAGCCTACTGATTTTTTTAATTCGGCGCATGTGCCGTTGATCGGTAGAAAATGGTGTCGCCAACCAAGTTTTTACGATAGCTTCGGCTTGACCAGTAGTAAGAAAATCGCTTGGCAGACAAAGTACATTTGTCATATCATCGTTTCGGCTCAACCTGGCTTGTTTTGTATTCCAAACCAAAGCTGCTCGCACACCAGAAAATTTATTGGCTACAATGCACATTCCCTGACCACTCCGACACAATAAAATTCCCAAGTTACTCACCGGATTTTTACTAACTTGCTTCGCTACTTTTACGCCATAGTCTGGATAATCATCACCCGCTTTATATTTGAGCGGACCAAGATCTACAAATTCTTGATCTTGTTGATGCAAGAACTTGTTTAGTTGTTGTTTTAATTTGTAACCGCCGTGATCGGACGCTATATATATCATATGCTTAGGAAGAAGTAAGAAATAGTAGAAAGCAATTTTTGTACCACCTTTCGGAAACTCTATTTACTACTTTTTATATTTTACAAATTAGCTAATCATTTTATTAAAATCATCTGGTAATAAACTCGCGCCACCAACTAATAACCCGCCGATATGATGCTGAATTAAGAAACTCTCGCTATTGGTACTATTCACACTACCGCCATACAATACGCTCTTCACTCCAAATTTTGTAGAAATATACAAGGCAATTTGTTCGGCATGCTCTGGAGTCGCTGGCCGACCGCTACCAATTGCCCAGACAGGCTCATAAGCAACAATTACTTTTTTCGGGTCTACTTCGGCTAAATCGGCGCTTAACTGCGAACCGAGCACATCTGTCACTTCTAATTCATCTTGTGTCACAGTTGTACCATAACCGACGCACAATATCGGTGTAATCTTGAATTGTAACAAGGCTTGCAATTTTTGATTAACAGTTTCGTCTCGTTCCCCCATGGCTCGACGCTCGCTATGACCAACAATGCAGTAATCTACACCAACGCTAGCTAAGTGACTGGCCGAAATCTGTCCTGTATAAGCGCCTTTTATCTGTGCAGATACATCCTGTGCCCCCAAATGCAGATATTTCACATGAGTCAAAAAGGCCAACGGCGGACACAACACCACCTCGTAAGGACTTACTTCGTTAATCTTGCCAGCCAAAGCCTGCGCTTCCTGCAAAGTGAGTGGATTCAACTTCCAATTCGCCACAATTAGTTTGTTCATATCGAACCTCCGCGCAGAAACTCTGCGGTCATTTCTGGCGTCATCGGGTTTACCGGAATCCCGGTACCATATTCGAATCCTGCCCAAATCGTAAGCCGTGGAAACACAGTTAAGTGCCAATGAAAACTTTTTTCTTCTTGAATCAAATGTTTATCCCGAGCTTTTGGCATAGTGTGA
>DAOLDG010000113.1:0-1856 GCA_035327465.1 Candidatus Doudnaibacteriota bacterium | reverse complement strand
TAACGAACCGGAAGTTTACACTTACATGAGCAGTCTGCGCGGGCTTTGGCCGCCGTTTCGCAAAAACCCATTGCGCGGGCTCTGGCTGTTTTTCAACCTTGCTGCGGCGCATCGCGCCGCTTATCAAGCTATTAAAACAGTGTTGCCGCACGCCCAGATTAGCATCGCCAAAAATAATGTTTACAACGAACCGTTTCGCAGCGACAGCTGGCTCGACCGACTGGCTGTAAATTTTACCGACTGGTACGGCAATTATCTGTTCCTCAACCTCGTCAAAAACCAGCTAGACTTCATCGGACTGAATTATTATTTTTACCACTCACTAACGTTAGGCTTCGCTGGCTTGCAGCAAAAAAATCTAGACGGTCCAAAATCGGATATGGGCTGGCGCACTTTTCCCGAAGGCATTTATCACCTTATTATGGAATTACACCGCCGCTACAACAAACCAATTTATATTACAGAGAATGGCATCGCAAATGCGCGCGATGATATGCGCCAAGATTTCATTAGAGAACACTTAGAGTGGTGCGACAAAGCAATTGAAGAAGGCGCGGATGTGAAAGGTTACTTCTACTGGTCGCTTATCGACAACTATGAATGGGCCGACGGCTATGATCGCAAATTCGGACTAATCGAAATCAACTACGAGACCCAAGAGCGCACAATTAGACCAAGCGCAGAAATATTTAAACAAATTAAAAAGTCTTCCTAAGCGCAGCGAAGGATCCAGATCCTTCAGTCGCTCCGCTCCTTCAGGATGACATAACATATTATGAGCCTCTATATAATAATCGCCATCATCGCCTATTCGCTTTACGCGTTCAATGGTATAGTAGATAAATTCCTACTCACTAAAGCTGTTCGCTCGCCTGCGGTATATGCTTTCTTTATCGGCATCACTGGTCCGTTTACTTTGGTCTTGGCTCCGTGGGCAAAATGGCTAAGTTTTAGCGACATTCTGGTTGCCCTAGCTGGCGGCGCGGCATTTGTTTGGGCCTTATTCTTTTTATACAAAGCCACTCAGCAGACCTCGATTTCCAGAATCTTGCCAATCGAAGGCGGTCTCGTGCCAGTATTCACGCTATTTTTTGCGTATATCATCCTTGGTGAAAGATTGCTTCCTCTTCAGCTTGGCGCGTTTATTTTTTTAGTGCTCGGTGCAGTACTGATTTCTTTTAGGCACGATAAAACTGGTTGGCACTCCCGCGCGTTCACTAACGCCACAATCGCGGCGATTCTGTTCGCACTTTCTTTTGTACTCATTAAGTACATTTTTGATAATTACAATTTTGCCTCTGGACTAGTATGGACCAGACTAGGGTTCTTTGTAGTCGCACTAAGTTTCTTAATTCCAAAGTCTGTGCGCAAAGCTGTGTTCAATGCTCCAAAATCTACCACGGCTGGCAATAAATATCTGTATCTTAGCGCGCGCGTTTCTGGTAGCGTAGCAGGCATTCTACAAAACTATGCTATCTCGCTAGGCAGCGTAACTATTGTTAACGCAATGCAAGGAACGCAATACGCCTTACTGCTAATCGGAACCTTAATTCTTTCCAACTACTTCCCGAAAATTCTGAAGGAGAAAATATCTCGTGGAATTCTTACTCAAAAAATTGTCGCAATCTTATTAATCAGCGCCGGTCTGGTCATGCTTTCCCTCTAACCTATGCTTAAAAAAATCTTTCTCGCCATCTTAATACTCATCATTAGCTTAATCTTCTTAGCTGTTGCGGGATATGCCGCCCATCCTCCCAGAACCGATCTCATTTGGGGAATTAACTACTCGCAGCTGCGCGCCCAAGATTTAGATATGGAGCCAGTGGCGCTGTTTCAAACTATTTTGGATGACCTCG
>DAOLDG010000112.1:0-1955 GCA_035327465.1 Candidatus Doudnaibacteriota bacterium | reverse complement strand
TCAAGAAGCTGGTGGCGACGCCGATTATAGAGTTAAAATGTTAGTTGAATGGGAAGAGGTAGCTTCTGGCAGCACGCCATCGTCGGGTGGTGAATACTTGATGACCACTGGACCGATTACAGGTTCGTTAGATGCCGATTATGTGTATGCCAGTTTATTCAATCCGCCATCTTCTGGAAAAAATTATGTTGTAAAGCGTATCGGTATTCGTGCTAATCGGTCTGGAACCATAACTGCGCCCGGATATATTCCCACCAGCTTGCGCAAGGTATCGGCGGCTTCGGATGGCACGCAGATTGCAGCTGCGAATATTCCCAAAAAACACACAGGCACTGCGAATACCACAGCCGAGATTAGACATTCGGGAGTTACAACTACTTTTCAGGGCGAAACTGCTTCTAGATTACTAACGGCAATAGTTCCTGGTGTGGTAGGTCAAATACATGGTGTTTACGAAAGTGAACTGACTTATGGCGATGAGTTAATTTTAAAGCCAGGAGAGGGGATTGCGCTGTATCAAGAAGCAACGGCCGGTGATGCCAACACGCGGTTTAGGTTTAATATTCAATGGCATGAAGTAGATTTACCAGCGATAACTATAGATATTTCTGGGACTTGTCATGGCTATAATCAAACCACACCTTGTGGCGAGAAGACTGGTGACCCATCGCCAGCAATACGGGTTGCGGTGAACGGGGTGCTTAGTGATTCCACTACCGCTATTTCCGAAAACTGGACTTTGTCGGATGTCTCGGTTCCAGAAGTTGGTGATACGATACTCACGATTTTTATTGCTAATGCGGCCGAAGGTGACAGGGCTACCTCGGTATTAAAATGGGACGGAGACGGAGATATTACTTTAGTAAGATTGTATAAAGAACATCTAACTATTGGCACAGATTCTGGGAGTAGTAATTCACCTTCCACCATAACTAGTGCCGACTTAGCTTTATTCGATTATGTGAATAATTCTTCAGTGTTCTATCGGGTCTCCAGTGATAATTGTAATGGGGTGACCACTGGTAGCACCACTGTTTGTGTCGATCCAGCCGCCGCTTCATCGCAGGAGACCTTGCGAATTTTGGCAAGCAATACCTTAGCTTTAGAAAATGTTATTTTAGTAACTCACGATATAGAGATAGTCGGTACATTTACAGACAACGGCGGCGGTAATTATTACATAACTGGTTCTTGGCATAATACTGGTACTTATACAGCAGGTAACAGCCCGTTGCGATTTGTGGCCACTGCTTCTGGCGAAACTATTACTGGAGGGGCCTCTAATTTTGGCATATTAATATTCGATGGAGTCGGCGGGGGGTGGACTGTACAAGATAATATTACCGTTACTAATTATTTGTCTATTAATAACGGTACTCTGCACGGCAGTTCTCGTACTATTACATTTACCGCAGATGGCGCAACTCAATTTCAGCAGGGTTCGGGCGGCACCTTTAATATGCAGACGAGCACGGTTCAATTTTCTGGTACTACAGTAACTATCCCAACTGCGGTAACTTATAAAAATTTAACAATCGGCGGTACTGGCACCTACACTCTACCCAACAGTGCGGTAAACTTGCATGGCGATTTAACCATTACCAACAATGCCACTGTTGTGAAAAGTACTAGTGGTAAAATCGTTTTTGCAGGCAACACCGAACAAACCATCACAGATAATAACTCCACCAAACAAGACTTAGGAAACATTCAGGTTATTGGGGAGCGGAACATGGCCTGGCAAGATCATTCTGTAGCCAGCGCTCCAGTGTTTAGCGATGTAGTTTGGTCTTCGGAACTAGGCTTGTTTGTGGCTGTGGCCAGTGATGGCAGCAACCGTGTCCGCACTTCTACTGATGGTCAGACTTGGACTGCTCACAGCGCTGCTCAAGACAACCAATGGCAAAGCGTCACTTGGGCCCCAGAACTAGGCTTGTTTGTGGCGGTAGCTTCTA
>DAOLDG010000111.1:0-2026 GCA_035327465.1 Candidatus Doudnaibacteriota bacterium | reverse complement strand
TTGCTTCGAACAAGTTGGTAACTCTCCCCTGTCTTATTTTTAATTTTTTTGACTTGAGCGTAATGTCCGGTCGCCACGTAATCGAAGCCTTGCTTCATGGCCCAGTTGTACAAAGCCTTAAACTTAATTTCTTTATTGCACATCACATCTGGGTTCGGCGTGCGACCCGCTTGGTACTCCTTAAAAAAATAATTCATCACAGTCTGCTTATACTCTTTTTCGTAATTGACGGTGTGCATGGGAATGCCAAAGTGCGCGGCCACGCGCAATGCATCTTGACGATCAATCAGCCAGGGACAATCCGAATATTTTAAACCAGCCGTTGAAGACCAATTTTTCATAAATGCGGCCTCGACTTCGTAGCCAGCTTTTATCAGTAGATGCGCCGAAACCGCGGAATCAATTCCGCCAGAAAGCGCCATAAGTACGCGCTTTTTTGGTTGTTTAGTCCCCTGCTTCATATATTGACAATATTAGCATTATATGCTATAATAGTAAAGTTATCTAGAATACAATCTTTTGGGGGAAATATGAAAATATTAGTTGCTCTACTGAGCACATTTATCGGCTTCAGTTTGATGATTGAGGCTTCAGAAACAGTGAAACTAGTTCTCTTGAACCAGAACAACAGTGTTCACTTTCTAATAGTTATCGCCATTGGTGCCACAACTGCGACCTATGCGTACTTCGTCAGATATTTGACGGAAAGTAAATGGCTAGCAATGATCGTGTTTATCGGGTTTGGCACGATGGTATACCTGACCATCTTCAGCACGATCTATGCCGAAAACCTCACAAGAGGAATCGGCGGACACCTGATCGGGTATCTTATAGTTTATCTCTCGAGATTTTTATACCTCGAGTTAAACGAAAAAGTAGAAAATCCACGCCCGAACATGATTCGGGACTAACTTTTTACAAAGCGGTGAGAGATTAATTCTCTCACCGCTCTTTCTTTTCCCACTTTTTCGATTGCCAAGCATGCTCGCTTGGAATGATTCTGTAGCCCGCTTGCTGGCGAAGCCTAATGAGGAATAATACATACTAGGCGATTACCTACTGCATCATATTACCAAACTTGCTTTGCAACATCTTTTTGTGCTTCTTGTTAAGGTCTTCTAGAGCGTCGCGGATATTGCGCGCGATGTCTCCCCTATCCCCCACAATCGAATCATCTACTTTGACACTTTTCACAGACTGATTCCCATCAATTGTAATTTCAATTTTACTACCACTAGATTTCCCGGTAACTTCTTCTTGCCCAAGCATCATTTCGATTTGCTTGGCTTGCTTGCGCATCTCGTTTACATCTTTGAGTTTATCGAATAATCCCATTTCAAATTTAATTAATTATTTCTGTAGGTGCTGCTGGAGCTTGTTGTTCTCTAATAATTTGAGCAACATGTCGTAGGATGGTTCCAAAACCGGCAAGAAGTATGGCCAGCATTATGAGCCAACCGATTACTGGAATTAATGTAATCGCAGCCATAACCACCACACCCACGACTACCGCTTGCCAATCAACGACTACCTCAGACTTCTTAGTAAGCTTTCCATTCAACCATGCACCAACTGCAACCATACCAATCAGAGTTGCCACTGCCGCCCATACCAACCACAACATGAAGACGATAAATCCAGCGTAGAAGCCAACCATGCTAACTAACAACAATATTGCCAGAATCGGAGCTACAATGAAGAATGCAAATCCAATTCCTAGATTGGACCATGGGTGAGTTTGTAAGTGAGCAACCAACTGGTGACTCTTGCGTGGGAATAGCTTGATTAAAATTAACGCAGCCAGTATCATCGCCAAAAGTTTGAAGATGAAACCAAGGGTAAGAACTTTAGCTAAACCTGCCGCGCCGTCAGATGAACGAGCGACTTGTTCGTATCGCAGACCACCGGTTTGAGCTCCATCGGCCACCTCTGCTTCTTGCCAAGATTTATAAACCGCCTCATCGCCAAATACCGCGCGCTCGCCAATACTTAGCTTCTCATCAGCTTTAATGTAAACCGGGCCCTC
>DAOLDG010000110.1:0-2037 GCA_035327465.1 Candidatus Doudnaibacteriota bacterium | reverse complement strand
TAACTTTCGCACGAGCCTTCATTCGGCAGGGGCAGCCGAAGACCCCGATGAGTTAGAGTATATGATTGATGTGGGTCCAATCAATGGTGATACCAACGCTAATTATACTTATGCCGCATTTTTTAATCCCAGTGGTTCTGGTAGAACAACTGTGATAAAGAGAATCGCGGTTAGGGCAAATTCTGTTGCCGCCGCAAACTATGTAAATTTGAGCACTACAAGAATAACAGCTTCTTCAGGAGGTACAGAAATTGCCGCCGCTAATATACCAAAAAAGAATGCTGATTCTAGTGATCCTGTAACCACAGTTCGGTATGCTGGGCCTACAGTTACCCAGGCAGGAGTCGCAGACTCAAGGATTTTAGGCCAACCAACAGCGGGCGCAGCAGGGCATTATTATAGTATCCGCGATATTACCTTTGGAACAGATGACGAAAAAATAATACTCCAACCTGGGGAGGGTATCTCGGTTTATCAAGAAGCTGCCGGTAATGCAAATTACAGAATTCGGGTGTTGGTAGAGTGGGAAGAAGTAGCTAGTGCGCCATCGGCTCAAAATGAATTCTTGTTTGCTTTTCCAAGAGTAGAGAATGCCGCTTCGGCAGGATATACGTATAATGCTTTTTTTAATCCTGGAAGTTCTGGTAAAACTGCGATTGTGAAAAGAGTTTGGTTTGGAACAGAAACTTGTGATGCCGCAGCAGTATACACAAATATCATAACTTTAAACCGTATTTCGGCCAGTTCTGGTGGCACGCAGATTTCTGCGGCAAACGTTCCTAAAAAACATACTGGCAGTGCTAATAGTGTTATGACTTTTAGGCGTACCGGCGTTACAGTTACTCAAGTTGGGGGAAGCGATGCCGCTCTTGGTGTGGTGACTCCATGTGGGGCCGCAGGGCAAGCGCATGGTTGGCAAGAACTAAACTTTCATAACGCAGACGAAAAACTAATTCTGCAAGAAGGACAGGGAATTGCCTTGCGTTCTTCGGCGACTGGTGATATCGACCAAATTACGCGCATGATTGTAGAGTGGCGTGAAGTTGATTCTGGTAGTACTCCTGCATCGCAAGGCGAGTATATGTTTGCCTATCCTCAAATCGCCCCAGCTTCGGCCCCAGGTACAAATACAACTTTTCAAACTTTTTTTAACCCTGGCGGTTCTGGTAAAACTGCAGTTGTAAAAAGACTTGGCATTAGAGTTAACGCCGCCGCGACTGCAACATACTCGTCGTTTAATTTACGCCGTATTACCGCAGCTTCTGGTGGGGTTTCGGTGGCTGCCGCCGATTTGCCAAAAAAACATACAGGTACGGCTAACTCCATAATTGAGGCCAGGCATTGCGGGTCAACTTGTGGTACTGCGGTAAGCGCAACATATGCTGGTAGTACAGATTCTAGATTATTAGCCGTTAATGGAGCAGGAGCTGTTGCGCAAACCATTGGTAGTACCGAAATAGTATTTGGAATAAATGAAAAGTTAATTTTGCAACCTGGCGAAGGAGTTGGTTTCTATTTAGATGTAGCAGCCGGGAGTACCGGCCATAGAATTAAAATGTTTATTGAATGGGACGAGGAGACCACTGCCCCCGATTCGGAGAATGAATATTTAATAAATATCGGTCCAGTTAACGGTTCAACATCTGCCAATTATGTGTATGGTTCATTCTTTAACCCAGGCGGTTCGGGTAGAACTGCTATTGTAAAAAGAGTAACTTTGCGAATAGATACGCAAGCGGCGGCTAATCATATTGCAATGAGTTTGCGAAGGACTACTGCATCTTCGGGCGGAACGCAAATTACAGCCGCCAATATTCCTAAGAAACATACTAGCACTGCCAACTCGGCAATGGAAATTAGGCGTACAGGTGTTACTACAACGTTGGCTGGGACTTCGGATTCGAGACTAACAAGCGTCCACACCCCAAATGCTGTTGATAACGCGGTTAGGTCCAGCGCGCTTTCTTATAAAGAACTTATTTTTAACAACGACGAACGAATCATTTTACAACCTGGCGAAGGTTTTGCTATCTATCA
>DAOLDG010000109.1:0-2065 GCA_035327465.1 Candidatus Doudnaibacteriota bacterium | reverse complement strand
CATCGCGAAACACTTCGAAGGTAAAGCTTTTTTCGAGTGGCTCGGGGCCGTACTCGCGGAATTCTTTTACATGCTGAATATCTTTATCTAAGACCACGCGCAAGTAGCCAAACTTGCGAATATCGTTAAAGTACAAAGTAGAACCATCGGTGAAATAAAACACCACGTGCGTGTGCTTGCTCGGCAATTTCACTAACGGCGCGCTAGTCTTATTTAACAACCGGTACTGACTGCCAGTTTTCTTGGCTAAAGCTTTGTCTTCAAAAATGAATTGTCCCGTCATTTTGAGGTGTACCAACATAGCTAGTGGTCCATCCACATCGAAGATCAGCATCTTGCCGCGGCGGCTCACGCTCACAATTTTCCGCCCAGTAAGCAGCTTTACAAACTGATTAACTGTCTTTTGCGAAACATCGCGAAGATTACTAACCGTGTTCGGACCCACGCTAATCACCTTAGCCGCGTGCACGGCAACGCGCTTAATCTGTCGACCACGCAACTTTTTATTTAATTCAGACACCACGGTCTCTACTTCTGGAAGTTCTGGCATGCATCAAGCATATCAAGACAAGAAAAAAAGGCAAAGCACCGTGCTTTACCTCTCGGCTTTCTGTAAACTTAACGAACCCTCAACTTTGCCACTCCAAACTCAACCAGCAAGTAATAATAACTTAGATTGCTCGGAGCTGCGACATGCAACCAATATGCGTAATAAGTATTACCATCACGCGTGCTTTCCTTGCCTTCCGTATGACCAAGGTAAAACAGTTCGTAGTCACTATCAATCAGGTTATTTTTGGGAAGCTTAATTTTAACCTTTGGCAAGAACGCACAGTATGTGTGAATTTGGGATTCTTGCTGAATAACCATCACATTACCCAAAGCTTGGGTCTGAGCTGAACCCAAATTCGGAATATCATCCGGAGCGGTGCCTTCTTTATAGATATGAAAGAGTTTACCTTTTAGCTTAATGGTCTGCACTAAACTATCTTCTGTTTTCGAAAGTTCTTCAATCATATTATCCTCCATCATTTTTGTCTATTCTACTGGATTAATATCTTTTAAGCAAACTTGTTATACTAAAGTTATGCAATCTTTATTCAAATCCATCCCGCATAAATTTTCGGCAAAGGAAAAGGGGTTAATAGAAAAAGCTATTGAATTCGCCACGGCCGCGCACGAAGGCCAAAAACGCAAAAGCGGCGAAGATTTTGTCATGCACCCGATTTCTGCAGCTACCATTCTTGGGCAAATTTTTCCCGACACAGCCACCATCTGCGCCACGCTACTACATGACATTACCGAAGACACCGAAACCAGCCAGGAACAGCTAGAAGAAAAGTTTGGTGAAGAAATCGCCAAGCTAGTGGATGGCGTCACCAAGCTCGGCCACGTGCGCCTGCGCAACAGCAAAGATGAATATTACGTCGAAAATCTGCGCAAAATGTTCATTGCCACGTCGCAAGATGTGCGCGTGATGCTCATCAAACTGGCGGACCGCTTGCACAACATGCGCACGCTTGGGGCGCTGCCCGAAGAAAAACAGCAAAAAATCGCTTCCGAGACTTTAGAAATGTACGCGCCCATCGCCGGCCGCCTCGGTATCGGGTCGTGGAAGGACGAGTTGGAAGATTTGGCTTTTCAAATTGTCTCGCCGAAAGAATATAAAGAAACTGAACAAGCATTAATAGCCGAGCTCGACAAGCGCGACAAGAACATCAAAGAAATGCAAAAAGAACTGTCGCAAATTTTAAAGCTCGAGGGTATTAAATTTCAGGAAATTACCGGCCGCACTAAGCGCGTTTATTCGCTTTATAAAAAGTTGCAGCGCTACGAAAATGACATCACCAAAATTTACGACTTGCACGCTTTGCGCATCATTACCCGCTCAACTGGCGACTGCTATGCCGCGCTGGGCATCATTCACAAACACTTCAATCCAGTGCCGGGGCGAGTTAAGGATTTTATTGCTAGCCCCAAACCCAACGGCTACCAAAGCATTCACACTACTGTATTCGATAAAAGCGGCGAGGTGTTCGAAGTGCAAATCCGCACCGACCTGATG
>DAOLDG010000108.1:0-2171 GCA_035327465.1 Candidatus Doudnaibacteriota bacterium | reverse complement strand
GGCCACATAGACACAAATCATGTCTTGGCCTTTTTGATTGATAATGGTGTCGATGGCAACCGCAATTTTACCAGTTTGACGATCACCAATAATCAGTTCGCGTTGACCGCGACCGATTGGAATTAAAGCATCAATAGCTTTAATACCGGTTTGAACTGGTTGATGAACAGATTGACGAGTGATTACGCCTGGAGCAATTTTTTCGACTGGGTAGAATTCACTAGTCGCAATAACGCCTTTACCATCTTTTGGCTCGCCTAAAGCGCTGACAACGCGCCCAATTACAGCTTCACCTACCGGCACTGAAAGGATTTTACCGGTGGCTTTAACTGTGTCGCCCTGACGGATGTGCTCATAATTACCCAGAATAATTGCACCAACGCTTCGAGTTTCCAAGTTTAGAGCAACGCCGAAAGTGCCACTGCCAAAATCGAGCATTTCCATAGATTGTACTTCGGAAAGACCGGAGATTTTAGCAATACCATCCCCCACTTCGGTGACAACTCCGACATGGCTAACTTCGGCCTTTGGATTAAAGCCTTCAATTTGAGTTTTCAGTTTTTGGATAATTGTATCTGTGTTCATATTAGTCTTTCAGGTTAGCTTCTAAATTCTCTAACTGGGTTTTTAGGCTCGCATCAATGAGCGTGTCATCTACTCGGACAACTACTCCGCCGATGATTTCCTCGTCCGTCTTCTTCGTAAGTTCGACTTTATCTTTTACGAATTGATTGAGTTCTTTGATAAGTGAAGGTGTAACTGTTTTTCCGTCTACGGTAGTAATCGTGACTTGGCTGGTATTTTCTTGAGCGGTAAGAAGTTTTTCGAATTCGGCAATAATCTTCTCATAGCTGGCCAAATCATTATTAGTGCGTAGAATGTTGATAAAGTTATCAATGACTCGGTCGTACTGCTTAGGATCGGTAGTTTCGATAACTTCGTACAGACTTTGGGCGTATTGTTTGATAGTGATTTTCATATTAGTTCTTCATCTGTTTTAATGATTCACTAATAAGTTTCTGATCGGTTTTGCTATCTAGTTTTTTGCGAAGTAAGTTCTCTGTAGCGGAAACAACTAAGTTAGCAAGCTCACTTTGGGCGTCTTGCAGTACAGCTAGTTTTTGTTGTTCTAACTCTTGCTTACTACGTTCTAGCACTGCTTGTTGTTCTTGCTTGGTTTTCTCGAGGGTCTCTGCTTTAAGCTGTTCGGCGGTTGTCTTGGCTTTGGCGATAATAGTAGTGGCCTGAATTTGCGCATCTTTCATCTGGGTTTCCTTCCATTCCTCGAAAGTTTGTTTTTCTATTTCTATTTTTTCGGCTGTTAAAAGAGAGTCTTCGATTTTCTTGGTGCGCGCCTCCATGTTTTCGGTGACCGGTTTCCAAACCCATTTCCAAAGTATAAATAATACGATACCGAAGTTAATTAATTGAGCAAGGAATAACTTCCAGTTGATACCAAACATACCAATTAGGCCTGGGTCATCAACGACAGTGCTTGCTGCAGTGGCTAGATTAGGTGTCCATACTGCCGAAGCAATAAGACCTGCGGCGATTAAATATTGTAGAGAATTTTTCATAAAACTGAATATAATTTTCAACCCCCAGCCTCGCAAGTTGCGAGACTAGAATTGCCAACTATAAAATGAAGGTGATGACCAATGCGTAAATTGCAATCGCTTCCGCGAAAGCCATACCAAGCAGCATCGGTACGAAAAGTTTATCAACGCTTTCCGGATTGCGACCGATAGATTCCATCGCTTTAGAGCCGATGCGACCAATCGCCAAAGCAGGACCAATACCGCCAACTGCAATGGTGATAGCTTTTGCCAAGAGTTCCATTGATTCTGGTGTCATGATATTTCCTTTGCGGCTAGACTGGATTATTGTTTAAAGTCTGCCGTCTAATTAAGAATGAAACATCAAGCATCAACGAGTTAATGCTTGATGAATAATCCCTACACAGTAGGAGTCGGCTCTAAGTCTTCTGGGTGGTCGCTGTGGTGACTCGCGACTTCTGTGGTAGCAACTGTTAGGTATACCAAAGTAAGCATAGCAAACACAGTCGCCTGTACAATAGCCACGATGATTTCTAGCCCGATGAACGGCAGAGGAAGAATATACGGTAATATTCCTGCCAATACTGTAAGTAAAACTTCTCCGGCAAAAATGTT
>DAOLDG010000107.1:0-2183 GCA_035327465.1 Candidatus Doudnaibacteriota bacterium | reverse complement strand
CCAATCTCCTTATGTAATCAAAAAGTCTGGAGATTCATTCGATGTAATCCCATATACTGAAACAACAGAGCTCATCAAACTCTTTGAAGTTTTAGACCAATGGCTGTACCGAAGAATAATCCCTTCAATAAAAGGTGAGCCATACCATAGTCTGTTGTTCGAAAAAACAGACTACGAAATGGGTAGTGCGATTACTTTTCCAAGTCGCAAACAGTGGCGCTGGAAAGATAACTCAATAAACCTTGTCGACAACTAAACAGAAGCCGGGAGCGAAATCATTCGTTTCCGGCTATTTATCTACTCATTATTGACTTATTCATCTAAAACTAGTATTATTTATTCAAAGCCCCACAGCGGGTTTTAAAAAAGCTTTAGAAATGTTTAATTTCTGGCTTAAATAAAACGAATATGAATAAAATTGTCACATTTTTTAAAGAAGTAAAAGCCGAATTATGGAAAGTAGTTTGGCCTAGTCGACGCGATGCTATCCGCTACACAATTACAGTAATCGTATTTTCACTGGTAGTTGCCGCAATTCTAGGCGCGGCTGACTTCGGATTATTGAAAGGTTTCGAAGCCTTAATTAAAGATAGTCCGGTTCCAACTCAAACCACGACCACCGAATCAGAAGCAGAAGTAATTAATTTTGGTGAGCTAGAGGAATCTGACAACACCGAGTCCAGCGTCACGGAGTAATTCACAACTATGTCTAAACAACAAGTTACAGGGGAGCGTCACTGGTACGTATTACATACTTATAGCGGTTACGAAGATAGTGTGGCGATTAACCTCAAACAACGTATTGAAAATTTGAATATGCAAGATAAAATCTTCGACGCGATTGTGCCGAAAGAGAAGAAGATTAAGATTAAAGACGGCAAACGCACCACCGTCGAAGAAAAAATCTTCCCAGGTTATGTGCTGGTCAATATGATTGTTACGGATGATTCTTGGTATGTAGTTCGGAATACGCCAAACGTTACCGGATTCGTAGGTAGTGGAACTATTCCAACCCCAGTAGCCCAAGAAGAGTGGGATTATCTCCAGAAACGCATGGGCGCAGACGAGCCGAAGTTCAAAGTAGACTTCGAAGTTGGCGAACTCGTTCAAATTACAGATGGTCCGTTCAAGGATTACGAAGGTAAGATTGGTGAAATCGACCAGGCTAAAGGCAAGGTAAAAGTATTTGTGACCATCTTTGGTCGCGAAACGCCTGTCGAGCTCGATTTCCTTCAAGTAAAGAAAGTTTAAGGCATGTTAAAGAACTGGTTAAAAGTATTTGCTAGTCGGACATCTCTACAGCGTCCATATGCTACATTTTGGCCAGTTCTCATCCTGTGGATGTTTGTAGCTATCGTATATATTTATCTCAAATGGTTTTTAAATTAATTAACAAGTAGTCGGCTTGCGGACACGTCCGCGGTCTCGTCCCTAATAAGGATTACTACTCAACACAATGGCAAAAAAAGTTAAGTCAATGGTGAAGTTGCAACTACCAGCAGGTAAAGCAACTCCAGCACCTCCTGTAGGTACCGCGCTTGGACCTCACGGAATTAACATCGCGGACTTTACCAAAGCCTTCAACGAGCAAACTGCTCCGATGGGGGACACAATTGTTCCTGTGGAAATGACTATCTACGAAGATAGATCGTTCACCTTTATTCTCAAGACCCCGCCAGCTTCTGTGCTAATTCGCAAAGCTGCTGGCCTGCAAAAAGGTTCAGCTAACCCGCTCACTACTAAGGTAGGGAAGATTACAGCGGCTCAAGCGCGAGAAATCGCCGAGACCAAGATGCCAGACCTCAACGCCGTCGATTTGGACGCTGCGGAAAAGATTATCCGCGGCACGGCTCGCTCGATGGGTGTAGAAGTTAAAGATTAACACGAGGCCTCCAAGCGGCCAGCTGGTCTCAAACTAGGCTACAGCAAGTCTTCCTAAAACATAATTAACTTAAAAACTTATGAATTTAAGTTGGATCAAAAAAGTGTACTTGTACTTAGTATCACTTATCTCGCTAATCATTCTAGTGGTTGCAGGAATCATTTTGGTCAATCTCGCGCTCCGCACTTGGATTTTCACCAAAGCAGACGACGCGTTCTACTATCCTGCCCGCATAGTTTGTGAAGAAATCACTTCCCCAGACGGAGTTGTGATGCCGCAACCAGCCGAATGTGCCGACCCA
>DAOLDG010000106.1:0-2196 GCA_035327465.1 Candidatus Doudnaibacteriota bacterium | reverse complement strand
TTTGGATTCTGCTGGGCTAAGAAAATTTTGTCTACTATATTTCCATCGGCTCCGTTATAAGCATTTAAAAAAGACTGACCTAAAGCAACAGGGTCAAAACCCGAAACTAAAATTAGTCCGGCTAAAAATATGATTGCTAAATTTTTAGTTAGCTTTTGAAACATAGTCATAAATTTCTTTAGAAATGTCTCTAAAAATTTCTTCCACTTCCCCTTCTGGGATTGGCTCAATCGCTTTCTTTTGAATCATGACGGTAATGAGATAAGGACGGTTCTTTACATAAACAATACCCGAATCTGCCTTAACTCTATCTTCTACTCTGATTCCAGTTTTATGCACAAACGGAACTTCGCTAGGCACACCTTGGCCTAGATACTCTTTTGGTGCGTACTGTAAAATATCCATAAACTGCTGTGAGTATTGCGGACTAAAGTAAGTAGCATTAAACAAGGATCTAAAAAACACAGAATAATTTTTTGCAGTCATTCTGTTGTCTACTTCTCCATCTTTTGGAGTTAACTTCAAAGCCGAGATTACTTCTTCGAGCCCAAGGTGAGTGTAAACATCTTCTAAATCACTACCATCAAGATTACGTAATAATACAAAATGAGCTGTATTATCCGAATTAATCAAAGTCTCTTTTAATAACTGTTCAATTGTTAACGTTGTTCCTGTTGGCTGTTTATATAAATCGCCATACTCGGAATCTTTATCCTCATCAAGTATCACCAACTCATTAGAAAACTTCCACAGGCCAGTTTCAACCTTTTTCATAGCCGCCATCGCAACTGGAATTTTAATGAGACTTGCTGGCCAAATCCTTTCGTCTCGATTTAAAGTAATATTGGCACCTGTCGGTAAATACTCAAAGTATAAAGAAATCATGTAATCGTCTCTGATTTCATATTTCGCTTTTAATGATGAGCGTAACGGCTCAAAATTTACCAGCAAGTTTTCCTTTTCCACCATTCTCACAGAAGGATTCAAAAATGAATAATCATTCTTCTGCATTAATGCGTTTTTTCTAGCTTCTCTGGGTAAAATTCCGTTATAACCAAGCGCCATTATTGTGACTAATAAAATTAATACAACAAAAAAGGCGATTTTATATAAATTTGGACGATTATCCTTTTCGTTTGTAAAGTGCTTTTTAGACATAAAAAATTACCCTGATTGCCTTTAAAATCACAGTATTGGCTGATAACAGCAGAAGATGATAGCGAGCAGCTACACTGTTTTGTCGAATATTCATTTGTGTTTTTTATTTTTGTTTCTTTGAGCTTAATATCCAGCTCAAAAGTCTTTAACTTAAGGTAATTATAGCATAAGATAAGGTTTTTTGCAAGAGAATTTACCAACAAACCATTGGCGAATATACGTTGTTCTGACTACTCTACGGAGATGGGTCTCCAGGGTCACCAGGACCACCATCGTTTGCACCGGCTGGTGTAACATAAAACGCCAAACCTATAGTTTTATACAAGGAACCTTCTTGATTAACCATTATATCCAAAATACTCACCGAAGTGTCAGGAATATTTGGCCTAACAGCGGCCGCTTTCCAGTGATAACCGGAAGGAGTTCCTACGCTATCCAAATATTCCCACCCCGTATCCATAGTTAGGCCACTCCCGCCTTCATCTTGAAACCGAGAAAAGACACCTAAGGAGCCAGTTGGTGGATTACTTGTTAAAGTCATTGAGGCTGGTCCATCATTTGGTAAATTATTATCTACTACGAAACCACCGAACTGACCATCGCTATTCGTAACCTCGAAAGCAATAACCCGATACTCAAACACATTATTACCGCCTGCCCCTAAGCTTAAAGTCATAGAAGTATTGGCTGCTGGTGAAGAAATCCATGCTCGAGTAGTTATTGCCCAATAGGAGGATTCGTCTACATAACCAATGCTAGTCCAGGTTAACCCTTGTGAATCGCTAATCGTCAAGCTGGAACCAAAAGAACCAGATGCTTCTATTATCATTGAATTTAAGACTACAATTCTAGCACCAGCGGTTGGTGTAAAACTATTAGTTACCCAATTGCTCGACCCATGGTATTCATCCGAACCTTGAACTAAGCGTAGCTGAAAATCAACCGACGTACCGCCCCCGCCTGGACCGTCGCCAACACCACTACCGCCCCCACCTGCACCACCACCACCAACACCGCCGCTGCCACCTGCGCCACCCC
>DAOLDG010000105.1:0-2200 GCA_035327465.1 Candidatus Doudnaibacteriota bacterium | reverse complement strand
CAGTGCAAAACTGCTGGTGCCACCATTGGGGTCAATGTTGTAAGGTCCTTCCTCGCCAGCAGAAGCGCCGCCATCTAGCCAACCTGGGTAACAATATGCAGTGTTTGTATTAGAATAAAAATCATAACAATCGTCGGCTAGGGTAGTAGATAACCAATTAGAGTCGCGCATATTCTTCACAGCTTCGATACCTTCTCTTGCTAAACCAATAGCAACTAATTGTTTTGTGATGCTAGTGGTGGCCCCTAAGGCAAAGATCGACAGTCCAACAGCCGCCGAAATCCCCATAGTCAACACCAGAGCTGCTACCAAAGTTTCTACTAAAGTTTGACCAGCTTGGTTATTAAATAAGTTGTGCGGTAATTTTTGCTGCATTTAGAACTCTTGAATTCGGCCAGTTACACCGTTCACCGTAACAGACCGAGAAGTATTACTATTAACATGTGTAAAGATAATATCTAAATCACCGCGCGACAACTGTGCCAAATCTGGTGGTCTACGAACCACACCCCTCACCCCTTCTATCCAATTACTCGATAAACAATCCGAGCTTTGCACCGGAGTTCGGAAATACATTTCTCCATAAATAACACTAATGATTATTTGCACACATTCGTGGCTAGCCACTACTATATCGCCAGGATTGTATAAAAATAAATCAGAAATCACTAATGCACTTGGCAGATTGAGATTTTCTAGAGATTTTACTAGAGTGTATTCTCCACCTGGGCCTAAGGCCGATAACTGATAAGCCGATTCGTTGCGGTTTAACTGTAAAATATAATAACTAGCTGGCAACCCATCTGTAATATTACGGGAACTAATGGCATAACTTTGCACCTTACGCAAATTGGTAATCATTTCGTTTTGGGCAATTTTTAAGCTTCGGTTCGGAGTCTGACGATTCCAGTTAATGATCCCTACACTCATCAAAGTTACTAAAATCAAAAATACGACGAGCAACTCGACCACAGTAAAGCCAAATTGGGATTGATTTTGGTTTCTAGGCATTTCTTGTCTTTTTTTCATTATATCACGGTTTACCGTGAATATTAACGCACGCCAATTAGATGAAAATACCAAGAAATAAGCTCGGGGCCAAACCACAAAACTACTACCGCCGACAAAGCCAAAAAAGTCCCGAATGGAAGATGGCTAGATAGTTGTTTCTTGCCAAAGATAATCAAGGGAATTGCAGTTATGGTGCCTATAAAAAAGGCTAATAGATAACTTAACCACACAAGTGGGAAACCCAAACTCGCGCCTAAAAATAATCCTAATTTTGCGTCGCCAAAACCCATCCAGCGCCCAGCCGAGAGCCTCCATAATAAATAAAATGGTAAAAATCCTGCCACCGCGCCCAGTAACCCAGCCACTGCAAGTCCGTTGGATAACTGATTCTGAAACAGCCAATCGAAACCGAAGTTTGCCAAGAATATAAGTATCGTTGCAGGCAAAACCACGCGGTCCAAAATTAAGTAGTGTTCAAAGTCGATTACAAACACCGCAACTAAAACTGCGATTATAAAACAAGTTTTGGCTAGTACTAACCACATCAGCCAATCTTGTGGTAAAAGTAGCCAGTAACTGACGGCGAATAACGAACCAGTGACCAACTCAATAACAGGATAGCGCCAGGCAATTTGCTGATTACAGTAACGACAACGTCCTGCTGAAATTAAATAACTAAGTAAAGGAATTAAATCACGCGCAAAAAGATTATGTTTGCACTTTGTGCAACGCGAACGACCAATGCTCACCGATTGTTCGCGTGGCAATCGCCAGATTAATACATTTAAAAAACTGCCGATGGCAGTACCGAACACAAAAACCAACCCAGTAGTTAGTAACTCAAAATTCATTTTATTTCACTGGCGATTTAATAACGTTCCAGCCAGCCTGATAACCACGCACGCCTTTAGACAGGCAAAATCGCAGTTCATAATCGTTGCGAAAAGTATTCGCGTAACCAAAACTCTGTGGGCATACCCCAGAAGTAAACTCCTGCGGCGGGAAATTGCTAAGATACTGACGCATCACGTTTTGGTCTTCAAATTCTCCAATTGCTGGATAGCGATTTTGGTCTTGGTAAAAATATTCTAGCGCCTGTGTGATTGCACTCACGTCTTTCACAACTTGCCTACTTTGAGCGCTACGCTGACCATTAACCACAGCCAACACCAATAACCCAGCAGTAACT
>DAOLDG010000104.1:0-2240 GCA_035327465.1 Candidatus Doudnaibacteriota bacterium | reverse complement strand
AGTATACTGTGGCTCTGCGAGCCGCTATCAAATAGTTGGTCGCGGATGCCGCAAGCGGCCCCGCTTCACGCTCGTCTTGGGAGACCCAAGACTCGCTTCCTAAAGTATACTGTTATCCGGTGGGCATCTATAAACATTAATAACTCACTTATTTTACTGCAAAACTGAGCTTTGGTCAATTAATCCTGTGCTAAAGCTAAGCACCAGACGGTATGCACGCCTGCACGTTTTAAGACTTTACTTGCTTCCAGAAAGGTGGAGCCAGTTGTGGTGATATCATCTACCAGTATCACTTCGGTAGGTATACTGCCTCCGGTAAATCGAAACGCATTTTTTAGGTTCGCTGCTCTACCAAGTTTATTCAGTTCTTTTTGTTGTTTAGTAAAGCGAATTTTAATTAGAGCTCGATCTACAACCAAATTCAATTTCAAACTTAATACTTGTGCAATAAGCTCACTTTGATTAAAGCCACGCCAGCGAGTTTTGCTTTTTGTTTGTGGAATAGGGCAAAGCACAAAGCTCCACAAATTCGGTTGAACAACATTCACTCTTGCATACGCGGTTTCGGTTAGCTCTAAAAAAATATCTGGCACCAATGCCAGTTTGCCTGTGTTGATGAGTTGACTGATCACTTCATCTTGATAATCGAAAATGGTAATTAGGCGTTCGGGCCGATATTTGCCACGGCATTTGGGGTGAGTCCAACCACCAAGGCTTGGTTTTTGACAGATTATACAACGTAAAAATTTGTGATTAGCGAGTTGGGTGCGGCAATTTTCACAGATAAACAAGCCCCAGCTTCGGCAACCAAAACATTGTTTGGGAAATAAGACATCTTTAATGGTTTCGGACAAAATTGTTAGCATAATTTATTTTAGAATAACCCAGATAAAATCTAAATTAAGAAAAGTTCAACAAGATATCAAAAGAGCCGTCCGATAGGGACGACTCTTTTTGTCGATGGGGTAAATTTAAGCTGTTACTGGTACTGCCTTTGCATTAGATTTGAAGGTAATGACTTCATTTTCTACTCCGACTGTAATAGTAGTACCTTCTTTAGCGTCTTGACCGATAATTTGTTCGGCTAAGGGGTCGCTAATATAGTCTTGAATATTTTTGCGAATATAGCGAGCGCCTTGCAGTGGGTCGTAGCTTTTTTCGGTGATGAATTTGATTAAGGCCGGAGTAGTTTTTAGTGTGATTTGTTGGGCGTCGAGCCGAGTTTGTAAATCGGCCAACTGGAGTTGGGTAATCTTTTTAAGTTCTGCGATGCCGAGTGGTCGGAAGATTATAACTTTATCGATACGGTTTAAGAACTCTGGCCGTAAATCTTTTTTCAGTTTTTCTAGTAACCCTTCTTTAATACGATCGTATTCTTTTTCCAGCTTCTCTTTTTCGGAAGCGCTTTCGTCGCGATCAACAAACCCCATCTTCACACTGGCGGCATTAAGTTCTTGCATGCCGAGGTTAGAGGTCATAATAATAATCGTATTAGCGAAGTTAACTTTTTTCCCTTGGGCATCGGTTAGCTGACCATCTTCAAGAATCTGCAATAGAATATTGAATACTTCGGGATGAGCTTTTTCGATTTCATCGAATAAAACTACTGCATAAGGCTTGCGGCGTACAGCCTCGGTGAGACGTCCGCCTTCTTCGTAACCCACGTAACCGGCTGGCGCGCCGATAAGTCGAGCTACGTTGTGTCGCTCCATAAACTCCGACATATCCACTCGAATCAAAGCTTCGGCATCTTCGAACACTTCTTGCGCAATCATTTTTGCAGTTTCGGTTTTTCCAACGCCAGTTGGTCCAAGGAACATAAAGGAGCCAATTGGTCTTTTTGGATCTGCCAGACCAGCTCGTGAACGACGAATGGTTTTGGCTATTTCGCTAATGGCGGTATCTTGCCCTACAATTTTTGTTTTTAAGACTTTTTCGAGAGCATTAAGTTTGCCAATTTCGCTTTGCGCCAATTTTTTGAGAGGAATTTTTGTCATCAAAGAAACAGTATGGGCAATATCTTCTGCGCTCAGAGAGTAAATCGGACCAGTATCTTCTTTGGCCAGGGCTTCGAGTTCTTTTTTTTGCGCTAGTAATCGCTCCTCTTGGGTGCGGAGGTGAAGTGCCGTGGTAAAATCTTGCGACATAACTGCTTTGGTTTTTTCTTCTTCCAGTTGTTCTAATTCCATTTCAACTTTGCGGCGGGTTTTAGCAAGTTTGGAGTTACTGTGAATACTGCG
>DAOLDG010000103.1:0-2284 GCA_035327465.1 Candidatus Doudnaibacteriota bacterium | reverse complement strand
CCAGTATATTTGTTATCCTTAGCTTCAGAGGGCTGGCGTTTGGGTGGGCGTGTCTTAGGTGTGAGCGATGGGGCACTATCCGATATTACCGCTGCACAATCTGCGATTGCTCAGCAAAATTACCAGCTAGCTCAAGTCAACTTTACCGAAGCTTTGTCGAAATTAGAACAAGCCAGCATGGAATTAGAGCAATCGAGCTTAGCGCTTCGCGCCGCGGTAA
This sequence comes from Candidatus Doudnaibacteriota bacterium, assembly GCA_035327465.1. Lineage (GTDB taxonomy): Bacteria > Patescibacteriota > Doudnabacteria > UBA920 > UBA920 > UBA920. The sequence goes on along the minus strand of DAOLDG010000103.1, from coordinate 2,064 downwards.
AATTTGCACCAGCTAGTTGGAACTCGGATAATTTACTTAAAACCGCTACATTAATTACCGAGGCAGGTTTAGAAGCAAGTCAAATGATGGGTCAATTTTCCCAGCTTAGCTTCACCCCGCAAGGAATTAGCAGCGGCGAACAATCTAGTGCAGAGGCTATTTCTAACCTTGCTAAACAAAGCTTAATCATCCATCAAAAATTTGCCGAAGCTCATAGCTTACTTGCTCCCATTCAGACAGGATTACTACCTGCCGAATATCAATTCGCCATCGCAGAAGTGAAAAGTTTAGTTGCGGACTTAAATTCTCAAACTAAACAACTAGTAGAGATGACCGAATTACTTTCACTGCTAACGTTAAATGATAAATCTTTTCTAGTAATTTTACAAAATAATAACGAGTTGCGCGCCACAGGTGGATTTATTGGGACAATTGCTCAAGGCCGTATACAAGGCGGGATAATTAGCAAACTTGATATTAGATCAGTATACGATTTAGACGGTCAAATCATCGAGTGGATAAAACCACCATCGCCCATGCAAGCTGTTAATAGCCGGCTATTTTTAAGAGATAGCAATTGGTTCGCTAGTTTTCCAGAGTCCGCAGAACGGATTTCGGTAATGTATGAAAAAAGTGGGGGAGAAACCCCAGACTTAATTATTGCTTTTACTCCAGAGTTATTTCTAGATTTATTAGCTCTCACCGGACCAGTCTACTTGCCTAACTATAACCTTACGGTTAGCCCAGAAAACTTTGTAGAGCAAATTCAAACCACCACTTCATTACACTACGATCTCCAGCTAAATCAACCCAAACAACTGATTGCCGATTTATATCCATTATTAATGCAAGAAGTTGGAGAAAAAACCAAAAACGATCCAATAATGTTTTTATCGATTCTACAGAAAAATCTTGCAAATCGAAATATTTTAATGTATTCACGTCAAGCAGAAATACAAGAGCGTTTGGCTCGCTATCGCTGGGATGGGGCAATTAGTGATACCGATGGCGACTACTTACAGATTAACAGCTCGAATCTTAATGGTACAAAAACAGATCGAGATTTGATTCGATCGGTAGAGTTACTTACTACGATTGATACCGATGGCACTATTATTAACCAACTCAACTATAAAATTAGCAACCCATTGCCGAACCTTGATGGTTTAACTAACCGAAGTTGGGTGAGATTTTTTGTACCGGAGAATAGTCGCTTGCTTGGAGCCACTGGCTTTAGCAAATATCGCCCCGATAATTTACCGCTAGATAAATCTTATCAAACTGCTCCACAAATAGAGATTTGGGAAGGGCAACTGAAATTTAATGAAAGTAGTTTGATGTATAGCGGTAACGAATCTGGTAAAACTTTTTTTGCAAATTGGATAGAAGTAATGGGCGGAGAAACCAAAACCGTTTCGATTACCTATCAATTACCAAATAAACTTAATAATAAAGTAAACAGTTATAAACTACTATGGCAACGGCAAAGCGGTATGCTACCTTTTGCAATCACACATCGTCTCCAGCAAACCGGCTGGCACTGGCGATGGAGTAATGCTCACTCAAGCTTTTCTGATTCAACTGCCGAGTTAGTTTGGTCAACGGAACTCAATCAAGATTATTTCAGGGGAGTAGTTTATACAAAATAATATGGTTAAATTATTTAGGTTTTTAAACAATTTTGAGCAACACTTCTATTTAGGACGAGCGACAATTATCATCGCACTGCTTACATTAGTCTCGCGACTAATGGGTTTTTTGCGCGATTTATTCTTGGCTAGCCAGCTAGGGGCTAGCACGCAAACAGATATTTATTTCACGGCGTTCCGTATTCCAGACCTCATTTATAACTTATTAATTTTAGGTACATTAAGCGCGGCTTTTATCCCAATTTTTACCGATTATTACTCTAAACACAAATCCGAAGCTTGGCGTATTGCCAGCAGCGTCCTAAATCTCGCTATTCTCGTTATGGGCGGCCTATGTTTAATAATGCTTATCTTTTCTGGACCTTTAGTGAAACTAATTGCGCCTGGTTTTAGCGCCGACGAACTCCAGCAAACC
>DAOLDG010000102.1:0-2360 GCA_035327465.1 Candidatus Doudnaibacteriota bacterium | reverse complement strand
TTTTTCTCCAGACGGATTTTGGTCTTTTGATAGATCGCAGTCGCAATATCTTTTTCATGCACGCCGCCGAAAATTTGGCCTTGCTCGCCGGTTTTCACTTTGATGGTAAAGATGCGCTTTTCAAGTTCGTGTTTTTGGCGCTGAGCTTGTTCTAAGGCGCGAGATTTTTGCGAGTCTTTGTCGCGCTTTTCGGTAGCTTGTTTATGTAGGGCAGCAGCAGTGGCGGCTTGCGCCAAACCTTGTTTAATGAGAAAGTTTTGCGCATAACCAGCACTAACCTCTTTCACCTCTCCACGGCGGCCGATTTTCGGCACATCAGTTAACAATATGATTTTCATAATAAAAAGAAAAAACCCTCATTTCGAGAGTTTTGGCTCTTTCTTATTATATACTATATCGGTATAAGGGCAAGTGGATAAACAGTTAAATGCGCAGATATTTACGCATGGCGAGCAGGCTAGAAATTGCGCTCAAAATGAAGGCAATAATCAATTGGGCAATAACTACGAAAACAAAATATTTAATATCTCCACTAAAGATATTGGCACCAGGGGTAAGATAATTACTAACTTTTGGTAGCATATTAAAGTAGATTGGCAAAACAAGCGCACTAGTGATGATAGCGGCAATTACACTATAAGTTAGCGCTTCAACCAAGAATGGGCCACGGATATACCAATTAGTGGCACCAACTAGACGCATAATTTCTACTTCTTCGCGACGATTATAGATCGTTAAAGCAATCGTGTTAAAAATTACTAAAACAGCAATTAAGCAGAAGACTATCATTAAAATTAACCCAAAAGTGATTATGAACTTAAGTAATGAATTAAGCCTTTCAATGATTATGCGGTTATCTTCAAAATTAATTTGGTCGATTAAGTCGCGGTAAGTGCTATTTTCCAACAGATCGGCAATAGCTGGGTAATCTTCTAAATTATGAGCTTTAATCTGTAAGGTAGATGGGAAGGGGTTATCGGTTAGCTCGTTAAGTGAATCGATAATTAATTGGTCGTTTTGATGACGTTCTTCAAAATTTTGTCGGGCTTCACTACTAGATACATAATTAATAGATCTGATGCGGTTATCTTGTAGTAATTCATCGCGAATGACCAAAATCCGAGCTTCAGAAACATCGCTCTTAAAGTATGTGCTGATATCCACTCGTTCTTGAATCGATTGCACGCTAAAACTGGTAATTATAAACAAAAGACTCATCACCGACAAAATAATGAGGGTAATTGTCATAATTAAAGTCGAGGCTGCGGCTAGCCAAATATTGCGACGTAGATTAGTAACACCACTTTTGATGATGCGAAATAGTGAAATGAAAAATCTCATGTTTCGTATTTAAAGTTATCACCCCGGCGCTCGACCCGCGGAAGCGGGGCGAGAACCTGTTATGCATTATTTATGCAGTGGATTTCTGGTTGTTCTTCGATAAGCTTCGGGCACCGGGAATGATGGTTTAGAGTTTATACTTTCCTTTTTCTTGTTCTAAGGTGATTTGCCCACCTTCAATAGTTATTACGCGTTTTTTGATTTTGTTTACTAAATCTGCGGCGTGTGTGGCTAGAATAACTGTAGTACCAAGTTCGTTGATTTTTAGTAACAGGTCGATGACTTCTGCGGCGTTAACTTCGTCGAGATTACCGGTTGGTTCGTCTGCTAAAAGCAATACGGGACGATGTGCCAAACTGCGGGCAATCGCAACGCGCTGTTTTTCACCACCGCTCATTTCGTGCGGGAAATTGTGGGTTTTATGGGTAAGGCCTACGAGTTCTAGGATACGCGGAACATCTTTGTTGATTTGTTCTTTGCGGTGACCAGAAACTTCCATTGCGAACGCAACATTTTCGAACGCTGTGCGTTTGGGTAGTAATTTTATATCTTGAAAGACCACACCAATTTTACGGCGCAGATATGGCAAATCCGTTTTGCGGATTTTGGTCATGTCGATATCGTCAATTAAAATACTGCCGTCGTCGAGTTCTTCCTCGCCAACCAGCAGTTTCATTAGAGTAGATTTCCCTGCTCCACTCATCCCTACCAAAGAAATAAACTCCCCCTGTTTAATATGGAGGTTGATGTTGTTTAATGCTTTATGATTTCCGTAGTATTTGGTGACCTTTTTGAATTCAATCATGCCTGTTAATTATACCACACAAACTCTGATTTTTGACTTGCCAAGTTTTGGCAAATGTTGTATAATATAGGAAATTCAAAAAAGCAGAATATCCTGCAATCGCGCCGGCGGGTTCCGGTGAAAAAGTTAGAGGAGGACTAACAAATGGCTAAGAAACTAGTTGCTTGGGGAAGAATCAAGGGTGGACAGAAAGAAGTTCATTTCGATCGAAGCG
>DAOLDG010000101.1:0-2361 GCA_035327465.1 Candidatus Doudnaibacteriota bacterium | reverse complement strand
ATAATTATAGCACAGTTTTGCCGATTTTTAAAGAGTTAAGCTTCCCTTTACTCGAGCTTTTCAATCGCGATTTGAATTCTGTCGAGCACATTATCTTTTCCACCATTTTTATGCAAACAAGCTGCCAACTCAAACGGGCTCGCACTCTTTGCCAAACCAGAAAGCGCCACTCGAAGTGGCCAAAGAACATTGCCAACTTCGAAGTCTTGCTCCTCTATCCAAATCTTTAGCTTAGCTTCCAAAGTTTCGATTTCAAAATCTTCGTTCGGTAAATTTCTAAAAAATTCTTTCACTAAGCCAAGCTTGTGTTTCGCATCAGCGCGATCGGCTTTTTTCCATACCAATAGTTCTTCATCATATTTTGGCTGGTTAAAATAGAAGTCTGTATTTTCTGTAATCTGGGCTAAATATTTTAATCGTTCCTTTTCGATACTAACCACTGTCAATAAAAACTCTTCTGGGTAATCGTTAAGATTAATCCCTTGCGCTTCAAAGTATGGTGATAATAATTTTACTAACTTCTCCCCGGGCAAACTGCGAATATACATGCCGTTCATCCAATCGAGCTTAGCAGTATCAAATACCGCCCCCGCCTTGTTCACTTTAGCCAAATCGAACTGGGTAATTAAATCTTCTTGTGAAAATATCTCTTGCTCTGTTTTTGGATTCCATCCAAGTAACGCAACGAAGTTCTGCAATGCTTCTGGTAAATACCCTTTTTTCAAATAATCTTCCACTGCTACATCGCCTTGACGTTTTGAAAGTTTCGTTTTATCTGGATTTAGAATTAACGGCAAGTGCGCAAACAGAGGCACTTCCCAGCCGAAGGCTTGATAAAGTAAAATATGTTTCGGCGTAGAAGGAATCCACTCCTCGCCTCTAATGACATGGGAGATTTTCATGGAGTGATCATCCACCACAACTGCCAGGTGATAAGTTGGAAATCCATCGCTTTTAAGCAACACTTGGTCGTCGAGCAAGGCGTGTTCGTAACTAATATCACCATAAACTAAATCTTGAATAACTGTTTGGCCTTCCTCTGGAATCACTTGCCGAACAACAGGTTTTTTTCCGGCGGTCTCGAATTTTGCTAACTGGGCCAAGGCTTCCTCCTCGGTTAATTTCCGGCAATGCCTATCATACATTGGAGGTTGCTTGAGAGCAGTTTGTTCTTTACGCAATTCATCCAACCGCTCGGTACTACAAAAACAGTAATACGCTTTCTTCTCGGTAATTAATTTTTGAACATATGAGTGATATAAATCTAATCGGTTAGACTGCGTATAAGGGCCAAACTCCCCTACTTCGGTTAATTTCCCATTAACCACACGGACACCCTCATCAAATTCGATACCCATCTTCTGCAATACCGCTAGCATATTTTCTATTGCGCCTTCTGTCTTGCGAGCTTGATCGGTATCTTCCACGCGCAGCACACTCACTCCCCCATGGTGACGAGCAAATAAATATGCAAACAGCGCAGTTCGATAATTGCCAATATGCACATACCCGGTTGGGCTAGGTGCAAAACGCGTGCGTATTTTCTGAGAATCGGTCATAGATAAAACATACTCTAATTATGCGAATTTCTCAAGGTGTAAGTTATTATCCCAACTGACGAAAGTCGGGATCTATTGAATATTTAAGGGGTCCCGAATCAAGTTCGGGATGACATTGCTGTTCGGGATGACATTGTCTCAAGGAGAAGATGGTCCTTTCTTCAGAATCATGGCCAGCTCTTCTAGCACCACCAGAGCATGAGGGCGACACTCTGGTGCAATGCGTTTTAGCACATCTTCCGCTGATAACCAAGCATAATCTACAAATTCAACACTATCCACTTCAACTTCACTATCTTCGCCCAAAAAGCGAAAAATCACGGTGTGCTGTTTTTGACCTTTATGACGACGCACACCGCGACGAAATAGCACCGAGCGAGCCCCATGCGGCCACTCATATTGATGAGTAGCTTTTAAGAGAGCCATAACTTCTACCGATTGAATGCCAGTTTCTTCCGCTAACTCACGGCTAGCAGCTGGCACGATTGCTTCACCTTCATCAATACCGCCTTGAGGAAACTGCCAATAGTTATCCAAGTACAGTCGACTCTGGCCATTTTTGGGCAAGCCCGGCACCCGCTTACACAATAAAATTTTATTTTCATGATTTACCACCACCGCCACTGCATTCGGACGAAAGGAATATGAATGAAACACTTTATATCTCACCAGGGATAAGATTAATCCATAAGTCGCTCGATAAATTCGTGGTAGCCGGCGAGGCTGCGTAACTAATCGAAACAACCACTCTAACCCTCGCCGTCGCACCCAGCGTGGCGGTCCTAGCTTGTTACCGGCCGCG
>DAOLDG010000100.1:0-2369 GCA_035327465.1 Candidatus Doudnaibacteriota bacterium | reverse complement strand
AGTATACTGTGGCTCTGCGAGCCGCTATCAAATAGTTGGTCGCGGATGCCGCAAGTGTTAGATTTTGCTACTAAAATTGCATTTACGTAAGCTATGTTTAGTAAATATTATTCAACAAAGACCACTTTCACTTACTAGTTAATTATACCGATTTTATTTAGGAAAATCAAAAACGAGCCGTACTCTAGAATTGGCTCGTTTTTTGTTAGGTTTCGATTTCTGCTAGTACTATCGTTTCTGGATTTGTACCCGCATCCAAAATCCGAGCACAGACCAAAAATGATATTATTGGGGATATTGATTTGCCGATGGTTCGACAATAAATCCTGCCGTTGCTTCGCTAGGCTTCTGCACAGAGTTTTGTTCGGCTGGTTCGGTCGTTGTCTCTGGTGTAGTGTTGGCAGGCGCAGTACTTTGAGTTTGAGAAGGGGATGTAGTGATAGTGCCTCGAACCATAGGAGTTGTTGTGACTGCTGGTTCGGCTGGAAGCTTCGCGTCGGGGTCTATGACAACAATCTTTTTTGCGATGAGGTTATTATTATCACGAGTGCCAATTATCGCAATTTGACCTTTTAGGTTATCTTTACCGATAATATCGCCTTCTTGGCTTAGCATGATAGTTGCGGGATTGATAGTGAAAATATTGTTTTCAACAGTAATATTATTAGTAGTTTGATTAGCAATCACTCCAGTTACCGAAATTTTATTCGGTAAATCGAGCAAGCTTTGTTCATTTACAGCTGCGATAAGGCGAGCTAAATTAATATCATTACCTTTAGTGTTGAGTGCAGTTGCTCTTGCTGCATCAGAATCCTTCGATTTTACAGCGGTTTCCATTACCGAACGTTTTTCTTTGTTGATGGCTACTAAGTTTTCTAGCAGGCTAGTATCATTTTGCGCTACAGCCTTATTGGCTGCAAGACCAGAAGTAATATGGAAAGTGAGTTCGGTTTGTTTGGTTAATGCAGTTAGAGCTAAAGCTTCACGTTCTGGATTTTGTAAGGCAATTACTTGCCGAGCTTCTTCTAGGCGTTTTTTAGACAATTGCAGATGAAGTTGGACTTGCTTTTCTTCGTCGAAAGTGAGTTTAAGCTGGGCTTGTTCGGCTGCTAACTTCACACCATAAAGTTTATCGCCAGGTAAGCTGTTTTCGGCGGCGGAGATGACGCCATAACTGCCAGTTAGCATTAGTGTGATCGCAAGTGGTATTGTTGCTAGACGATAACTGCCGAACATGGAAATGAGTTGCGATATAACACCAACCTTTTGTGAATAGCGGTAGCGCATGCTTGGGGATGGTGCTTTAGCAATTGGAATAGACTTTAATAAAGTCATAACCCGAAGCTCTTTAGTGAGGTTGGTAAATTCTGGGTAATCTTTTGCGATAACATCAATACTCTCACCGTTAATGAGTCGGGCTAAAGCGTGATCTAATATTTTTTCTGGAGTATCTTGCATGGGATTAATCTGTTCTGATATTGTCTTTAAATAGTTCTTTAAGTTTAGTGATGGCGCGGTGTTGAATCACTCTAATGGCGCCTTCGGTCTTGTTTAATATTTGAGCAATCGTTGAGTTATCGAGTTCTTCGAGGAACTTCATTTTGATTACCGTTTGCTGTTCGTCGTTTAACTCTTTAAGGAGTTTGATTAAAATACTTTGTTCGATTTGTAGATTTATGATTTCTACAACATTGGTTTCGTATTCGAGAGTATTTTCTACAGCATCTAAGGGGACCAATTGTTTCTTTTTGCGGTAATAGTCGATAACGAGGTTGCGAGCTATTTGAAATAGCCAGCCTTCAAACGCTGCCGAGCTTTGAAGATTTTTGATGCCGGCAAACGCTTTAATGAACGTGTCTTCGGTTAAATCTTCGGCTGTTTCTCGGTGAGAAACGCGGTAATATACGAATCGATAAACTCTTAAAAAGTACGACTCGTATATCTCGGCTAAAGCCTCTTGTTTTCCAGCTTGAGCCAAAGCGATGATTTCACTGAGGTTACTGGCGGGAATTCCGCTTAAATTGGTGAAATGTATATTGGTATTCATAGAGATAGACGCCTAGGCGAGGGCTTTGTTACAGAGTTCGCGAAGTTCTAGCTAGGCTTATTTACTATATTTTACCATACCAACCGGTCTTTTGAGCTAACAAAAAAACTGCCAGCCGCTTAGGCTGGCAGTTTTCTGGCGGAAGGGGAGGGATTCGAACCCTCGGTACGGCTTTACAACCGTACAGCGGTTTAGCAAACCGCCGCACTAGGCCACTATGCGACCCTTCCATTATTTGGTCGCGGATGCCGCAAGCGGCCCCGCTTTACGCTCGTCTTGGGAGATCCAAGACTCGCTTACTAAAGTATACTGTGGCTCTGCG
>DAOLDG010000099.1:0-2406 GCA_035327465.1 Candidatus Doudnaibacteriota bacterium | reverse complement strand
AAATGTCAGGAAAAAGATTTCCTGGCGATGGCCGTGGCGAGTGATGAGTTCAGAAGTTTCAAAGACTCGGATTTTGTAGTGCCTTTGGGTGGTTTTGAAGCGGCTTTGTGCATCTTTGAGATGCTCTCGCAGCTGTTCGCGATCCTCGATCTCGGTCCGGAAAATGAAAGTTGTCTTCCCGGCTTGTTCAAAATCAACGGTACGGGTAGTAATCATATATCAAACCTCCTATTGAAATGCGATATATCATACTATAATTAACAAGTAAAGTCAAGGAGCTTGCAAAAAATTGAGAGTTTTGATAAAATCCTAATAACTAAATATCCCAAGACAGTTGGTGGCGAAAGCCCTAAATTTGGCTCAGATAAGCCAAAGCCCACCGAGGAACGTAAAACGAGCGCCACTTGGCCTTGTTGTATTTCACTCGGTTCTAGCCGAGTTTTTTGTTTCTAGACTGGATTTTAGTTAAGAAAGGTCGAATCGGAAGACTAGCAAGTCTCCTAAAGGAAAATATATATGGCAAAAACACGACAACAAAAAGAAGCAGATTTAGCGGAGCTCACCGAGCGTCTAAAGGATGCGAAGAGTGTAGTGATCGCGGATTACCGCGGCACCACTGTAAAAGAAATCGACGGCTTTCGCCGCGCGCTTTCCGCAGAAGGTGTTCAGAGTAAGGTCTATAAAGTTTCTCTATTAAAGAAAGCTTATGAAGCCAACGGTATTGCCGCAGGTGAGCTCGACTACAAAGCTCCGGTAATTCTGTCTGTTTCCCAAGAAGATGAAGTCGCTCCAGCGCGCATCATCAGCAAAGTCGCCAAAGATGTGAAAACAATTAGCATCCTAAGTGGCGTGCTCGATGGTCAGTTCGCGTCTCGTGAACAAGTGTTGGCGCTAGCTGAACTTCCAAGCAAAGAAGAGTTATTAGCCAAGTTGGTTGGCTCTATCAATGCTCCTGTTTCTGGTTTCGTCAATGTGATGGCCGGAAATATCCGCGGTTTGATAAACGTACTAAACGCAGCCGCGCAGAAATAATTAATCACTCCTCCCCTTATCAAGGGGAGGTGGCGCGAAGCGCCGGAGGGGTCTTAACCACCCCGCCTGTTTCGCAGCCACCCCTCCTCATTGAGGAGGGGAATATGAAAGGTAGATAATATGTCAGAAGAAAACAAGACTGTTGAAGTTCCTGCAAAGTTTGCCGACTTAGTAGGTTCTATCGAAAAACTTTCTGTACTCGAACTTTCCGAATTGGTAAAAGTTCTTGAAGAAAAGTTTGGTGTATCCGCTGCCGCTCCTATGATGATGGCTGGTGGACCTGCTGCTGCAGGCAGCGCCGCTGCAGAAGAAAAAGATGAATTCAATGTTGAATTGACTTCTAGCGGTGAAAGCAAAATCAACGTGATCAAAGTTGTTCGCGAAGTTACCGGCCTTGGTTTGAAAGAAGCTAAGGATATGGTAGATGGCGCTCCACAAGTTGTTAAAGAAAACGCTCCTAAAGCTGAAGCTGAAGAGCTAAAGAAGAAGCTTGAAGAAGCTGGCGCTACTGTAACTCTTAAGTAAATTGTTTTGAGTTACTCTGAGCTTGTCGAAGGGTAACGTTGAAATAGTATGTCATTCCCGTGAAAACGGGAATCTAAAAAAGACCCTCGCGGGTCTTTTTTGTTATACTCATATTATGATAATTCAAAAGAATATTGTATGAAAAAGGTGTACGCTGAATTTGGGTTAGGCAATGAAACAATTTTCTCCACAGAGATTGAAGTGGGTGAGGAGGAATATAGAATTCCTAAGTTTGTGAAACCAGAACATGTGCAAGGTTATTATGTGCGCATCTGGGTCTTTAAGACTGTGGTTGTTCTAGCTACTGATTCCGGTTTTAAAATTTCAAAGAAAAATAAGAATAAGTTGAAAGTACTATTTGGTATTAGCGGAACGAAAAACTAAAAGACCCCTCGACAAGCTCAGGGTCTTTTTAGTACCAGATTTGAGAAAGATTTTAGTTTGTCTAATTAATTCAATAGTTTAAAGGTTTGTAAGATTGCTTGCTCTTCTGCCGAGATATTCGCGTCACCGTAAAATAACACGTGATAAACAAGATTATTTTTACGTACTCCGAAGTTTACATATGGAGAGCCTTGCACTCCCGCATCACCATACCCAGCTTCTGAAACAGCTCGGAATCCTCTTATCCCAGCAACAGTTGTATTAGTAGATGTGATTTCTGCGCCAAGAAACCCATATTTCACGCCCATATCGGGATCTGTATCATCGTGTAATCTGACTTCAAAGTATCTGCCAGAAATCTGACCGAACGCGGTCATTCGGTTATGTTCGTCATTTAACTCTAAACTTGGAGTAGCGTTGCTAGGGTATTTTATTGAAAAACCCAAACTGCTATTAGTATAAGTT
>DAOLDG010000098.1:0-2411 GCA_035327465.1 Candidatus Doudnaibacteriota bacterium | reverse complement strand
CTATCGATGCCGGCGCCGATATGGTTATTGGTGCACACCCGCACTGGATTCAAACTTTTGAGACCTATCAAGGTAAGTACATTTTTTACTCGCTCGGCAACTTTGTCTTCGATCAAATGTGGAGCCAAGACACGCGCGAAGGATTGATGCTCAAAATTACCTTAACGCGCCCGGGAATATGCCATCCAGACCTGCATCCCAACTCGCCCACACCGCTGTCGCGCAGCAATCAAGTCAACCTGGTGTGTACAACTGATTTGCAAGGCAGCAAAGAGCCAGCTAAACTCAAATCAATCGAGCTAATTCCGGTGGTTATAGAAAGCTATGGCCAACCGCGTAAAGCTACCGAGCAAGAGAAACAAAACATTCTAAATAAAATCGGCGCAACCACAAATGTGATTACGCCTTAAGGTATGAAAGTATATAAAATTAAATTTAGAGTAATAGATAAAGACAACTTTGACGATATTAAACATGGCAAAAAAAATATACGAAACCCGCGCTGCAACTACAAAATATAGACACATAACTATCGGTGATAAACTAGAAATATCCTGTGGTAGTGAAAAAATTATCAAAAAGGTTACTAAAGTAGCCTATTTTACTTCTATTGATAAGCTACTCAAGGCAATTCCTTTGAAAAAAATTATGCCCGATGTTGGTACAGTTACAAAAGCAAAACAGCGTTGGTATAGCTATCCAAACTATAAAGAAAAAATTAAGGAAAATGGCATTATTGCCTTCTTGTTAAAATAGTAAATTTGACAAACTTATAGAGAGTCCGCTAAACTCCTGTTTGTACTTACTCAATGTTATCCTGATGAATCCGCCAGCTGGCGGGCAGGATCTAAAAAATTGTCATGAGATCCTGAATCAAGTCAGGATAACACAAGAAAATGTCCAAGCAACTTATTATAGTAGAGTCGCCGACCAAGGCGAAAACAATTTCTAAATTTCTAGGCGCTGACTTCGAAGTCGAAGCCAGTTTTGGCCATGTGCGCGATTTACCGAAAAGTAAACTCTCGATTGATGTCGAAAATAATTTTGAGCCTGTCTATACGATTCCGCCGAAATCCGAAGAAGTTATCGGAAAACTTAAAAAAATGGCCAAGAAGGCCTCCTCTATTATATTGGCAACTGATGAAGACCGCGAAGGTGAAGCAATTTCTTGGCATTTAGTAGAGGCTTTGGGTATGAAATACAATGACCCTAAGCTTAAGCGTATTGTCTTTCACGAAATCACCAAACCGGCCATTGCGCATGCGTTAGAAAACCCGCGCGCTATCGATTTAAACTTAGTCGACGCCCAACAAGCGCGCCGCGTTTTGGACAGGCTGGTTGGATATGAACTCTCGCCATTTTTGTGGCGCAAAATTCGTTATGGCTTATCGGCCGGCCGAGTGCAGTCTGTAGCTGTAAGATTAATCGTCGAGCGCGAACGGGAGATTCAAGCTTTCAATGCTGAAGAATATTGGAGCATCGAAGCTTTGCTTTCAAAAACTAAACAAAAACTTACCTTTAACTCTAAGTTAACTAAAATTAACGACAAAGCTGTTGGTAAAATGGGCATCACTAACGAAGTTGATGCCAAAAAAATTACCAGCGATCTTGATGGTGCCGAGTATAAAGTCGCAGACATTACCAAAAAAGAAGTAAAGCGTAATCCATCTCCCCCATTCACTACATCCACTCTCCAGCAAGAAGCGGCGCGCAAACTCGGCTTCAGCGCCAAGCAAACTATGGCTGTGGCCCAACACCTTTACGAACATGGCCACATCACCTATATGCGTACAGATAGTTTAAATCTGGCGCAGTCGGCCTTGATGCAAGCGCAAGAAATAATTTCGCAAGAATTCGGGGAAAAGTATAAATTGGCCGAACCACGCCGCTTTGCCAACAAAAGTAAAGGCGCGCAAGAGGCGCACGAAGCTATCCGCCCCACCGATTTAGCTTTACTCCCGCAAAACCTACGCACCAAAAGCGACCGCAATGCTGGTCGGCTTTATGATTTAATCTGGAAGCGAACTATTGCTAGCCAAATGCAGCAAGCCATCTTCGACCAAACAGCGGTCGATATCACTGCTTCCCCTCCTGTCCGAGGAGGGGTGACCAACACTTTCGAAGAAAGTGTTGGTCGGGGTGGTGGAAGCTATACCTTCCGCGCCAACGGACAAGTGATTAAATTTGATGGATTCGTACGCGCCTACACCGAAGGCACCGACGAAAAAAGCGAAGACGAAATCGAAGGCGCATTACCAGAACTAACCGTTGGAGAAACCTTACAGCTTCATGAGCTCTCCCCTAATCAACACTTCACCGAACCACCACCGCGTTATACCGACGCTACACTCGTAAAAGCTTTGGAAGCTCACGGTATTGGCCGACCATCCACCTACGCCCCAACACTAACT
>DAOLDG010000097.1:0-2413 GCA_035327465.1 Candidatus Doudnaibacteriota bacterium | reverse complement strand
ACATTTTGGGCTAATTTTTAATGAAATATACATGGCAAAAGAAGAAAAGGTAAAAAAAGCGGCTGGTTATAGCGCAGAAAATATTACAGTTTTAGAAGGTCTCGATCCGGTCCGCAAACGTCCCGGAATGTACATCGGCTCAACCTCTGAAACTGGTCTTCATCACTTAATTTGGGAAGTAGTCGACAATGCGGTGGACGAAGCGATGGCTGGCCACGCCGACCGCATCGAAGTGGTCATTCAAAAAGATGGCGGTCTTACGGTACACGATAACGGCCGCGGAATCCCTGTCGACGTACATAAGACTACCAAAAAATCGGCACTCGAAACCGTTCTCACCGTCTTACACGCCGGCGGAAAATTTGGTGGCGACGCTAGCGGCTACAAAGTCTCCGGTGGTCTTCACGGTGTCGGTGTCTCGGTTGTAAACGCACTCTCTACAAATTTAACTGCACAAGTTCGTCGCGACGGCAAAATCTACGAACAAAAGTATAAAATCGGTGTCCCTCAAGGCAAAGTCAAAGAAATTGGTAAAGTCGATAAGAAAGACACGCGCCAAACTGGCACTTCTATCACTTTCTATCCAGACGAAAGTATTTTCGAAACAACCGCCTTTAAATTTAAAACAGTCCTAGAACACTTGCGCAGCCAAGCCTATCTCACCAAAGGCCTCCATTTTATCATTTCCGACGAACGCGTTGGCTTAACCTATCAATACTATTTTGAAGGTGGAGTGATAAGCTATATCAAACAACTCAACCGTAACAAAAAGGTTCGCCATAAACCCATCTACATTAACAAAAACTACGAAGATATCATGGTCGAATTAGCCATTCAATACACGGATGATTTCGACGAAGTGGTATTAGCTTATGCTAACAATGAATATAATCCCGAAGGTGGTATGCATGTAACCGGTTTCCGTACCGCGTTAACCCGCGTGGTCAACAACTACGCCACCAAAAATAATTTCCTCAAAGAAACCGGTAAAAAAGAATCGGGCAAGCTCACCGGCGAAGACTTGCGCGAAGGCTTAACCGCCATTATCTCGGTAAAACTGCCCAACCCACAATTCGAAGGCCAAACCAAAGCCAAGCTCGGCAATCCCGAAGTGAGGACTGCTGTAGAAGCAATTTTAGCAGGGGAGCTCGAAATCTATCTCGAAGAACATCCACAAGAAGCCAGTAAAATTATCGAGAAAGCTCTGCTGGCAGCCAAAGCTCGCTTAGCGGCGCGAGCCGCCCGCGACAGCGTAATCCGCAAAGGCGTGTTAGAAGGTCTAGCTTTGCCAGGCAAACTGGCAGACTGCAGTGAATCCGACCCAGCACAATGCGAACTCTATATTGTAGAGGGGGATTCTGCGGGCGGTAGCGCCAAACAAGGCCGAGACCGTCGTTTTCAGGCCATCTTGCCTTTGCGTGGCAAAATCCTCAATGTCGAACGCGCGCGCCTCGACCGCATGCTCTCGAGCCAAGAAATCAAAAACTTGGTAATTGCTTTTGGTGCCGGAGTAGGGGATTTATTCGATGTCACCAAATTGCGCTATCACCGCATTATTATTATGACCGACGCCGACGTAGACGGCGCCCATATTCGCACACTTTTATTAACCTTGTTCTACCGCTATTTCCCAGAAATTATTAAAGGTGGTCACCTCTATATTGCGCAACCGCCGCTCTACCGTGTGCAAGTTGGCCGAGAATTTCAATATGCCTTTAGCGATGACGAGCGAGATGAAATACTTAATGATTTAGTTAAAGAAGCCAGCACGAAGCGCACCGCAAAAACTGATGCAAAAAAGAAAGCGAAGAAAGTAGATAGCTCTGTCGAGACTTCACCGCAAGAGCCAGAAGACGGCAGTGAAGCTGTAGAGCAGGGTGTAATGAACGGAGTAAAGTTTAATATTCAGCGCTACAAAGGTTTGGGGGAAATGAATGCGGAACAACTTTGGGAAACCACGATGGATCCACAGAACCGTATTATGTTAAAAGTAGAAATTGAGGACGCCGAAAAAATTAGTGAAGTGTTCGAAACGCTCATGGGCGACGAAGTGCCGCCGCGCAAACGGTTCATTACTACTCATGCTAAAACTGTAAAGAACTTAGATATCTAACCTTATCCCAGCAAACTGCTGGGATTTTTTGTGCAATAATCTTGACCGCGTAATGCAAAAAATATTATAGTTTAGAAAAAGAGGGGGAAAGATGAAAAAGACAGGATTGCTATCTATCGGGATTTTTGTCGCGTTTTGGATGATAATCTCTGAGGTCAATGCTCAAGGATTAAAGTCCAATATCAAAATCAGATTTCACCAATTCCAAGTGTCATGGGTTGCCGTAGTCGATGCCAAATCCCCAGATGTGTACATTGGGCAGTTAGAATGGAATATACCCAAGAACTTTATCAGTGCTGG
>DAOLDG010000096.1:0-2486 GCA_035327465.1 Candidatus Doudnaibacteriota bacterium | reverse complement strand
CACCAACACAAAGATCAACTGGCTAGTTATGAGGCCATCCTAGGCATCGGACTAGACCAAGCTACCGCCGAAATTGAAATCCCAAATAATGTTCAAATCTTATTAGACCAACGCGCCGCAGCCCGCGAGGCCAAAGACTTTGCAGAATCGGACCGCCTGCGCGAAAAAATCGCGGAACTCGGCTTTGAAGTCCTAGACACATCAGACGGCCAAAAAGTTATGCACAAATAAGCCACAAATTAGGTCACAGAAGCCATATACAGTCAATTAGAGATACAGCTTTTTTTCTGCTACAATGGAAAAACCTATCTGTAGTTAGATACCAATATGGCCAATCCCATCGACCGGCTACCGCCTCAAAACTTAGAAGCCGAAACCGCCCTCTTGGGTTGTTTAATGCTAGATAAAGACGCGGTTATTAAGGTCGCCGACCAAATTGTTGCCGATGATTTTTACGATTCACGTCACCGGTTAATTTTTCAAGCTATCCTCGGTCTATATGAGCGTAGTGCCCCTATCGATGTGCTCACTATTTCGAACCTACTCGAAGAACGAAATGAGATTGACCGCGTTGGTGGTGCTGCCTACTTGGCCAGCTTAGTGAATTCTGTGCCATCCAGCGCACACGCCAATCACTATGCCAGCATTGTCCGCAAAAAAGGTACCTTGCGCCGACTAATTCATTCGGCCAGCGAAATTACTAACCTGGCTTTCTCCGAAGAAGGCGACATCGACGACATCTTAGATAATGCCGAGCAAAAGCTGTTTGATATCTCGCAACAACATCTTAAACAAAACTTTGTTCCAATTAGCAGTGTGCTTCATGAAAGCTTCGAGCGTATCGATGAACTCCACCGTTCTCGGGGTAAACTGCGCGGCTTACCAACTGGCTTTGTAGACCTCGATAAGAAACTAGGTGGTTTACAAAAATCCGACTTAGTTATTTTAGCGGCCAGGCCTTCGATGGGTAAAACCTCGCTCGCACTCGATATCTTGCGCTACGTTGCTGTGCATACTAAAACTCCAGTGGGAATTTTCTCTCTAGAAATGAGTAAAGACCAGTTAGTCGACCGCCTGCTCTCTTCCGAAAGCAATGTAGACTTATGGAAAATCCGCACTGGCAATCTTGGTGATGATGATTTTGTGGCTCTCGGTGATGCAATGGGTGCGCTCTCCGAAGCACCAATCTTTATCGATGATGCGGCTGGCGGCAACATTATGGAAATCCGCACCAAAGCGCGGCGGTTACAAATGGAAAACAAGCTTGGCTTAATTATTGTCGACTATTTACAGCTGATGGCAGGTCGCTCGCAAGAAAACCGCGTACAAGAAGTTTCGGAGATTTCTCGTTCACTTAAAATCTTGGCGCGAGAACTCAATGTCCCTGTGCTGGCATTATCCCAACTATCTCGTGGCGTTGAAAACCGCCCCGACAAAGTCCCTCAACTCGCCGATTTGCGCGAGTCGGGCTCCATCGAACAAGACGCCGATGTAGTAATGTTTATTTACCGTGAAGATATGTATAAAGGCAAAGACTCAAGTCGTCCAAACATCGCCGAAATCCACATTAAAAAGCACCGCAACGGTCCAACTGGCCAAGTTGATTTATACTTCGATGCCCAGCGTACTTCTTTCCGCAATCTCGATAAAAGCTTTGACACCAGCCCAGAGACTGTAATGCAAACCCTGCAAGGTTTAGATGAAGAGTTAGCCTCCTGATCAAGTTATCTATAACTCGAAAACGAATTATTTCAACAATGTTAAAACTCCCGGCTTCTTTACAAAGACTAATTAATGAATTTGCCAAACTACCAGGCATCGGACCAAAATCTGCTCAACGCCTGGCTTTCTATTTGCTCAAAAAAGATGCTGTAGAAATCTCGTCGCTAGCTGATAGCGTGCGAGATGTTCGTAAGGATATTACTTTTTGCAGTGATTGTCATAATATGGCAGATGCTAACCCTTGCGTAATCTGCACCGATAAATCTCGCAACAAGCAACTTATCTGCGTGGTAGAAGAACCACTCGACGCGATTGCTCTGGATAAAACTGGCAGTTACAACGGTTTATTTCACGTGCTTGGCGGTGTACTCAACCCAATGGAAGGAGTTACTGCAGAACAGTTGAATATTGACTCCCTCTTGAATCGGGTCAACAAACTCGCAGTGACAGAGATTATTGTTGCCACTAACCCCACCCTAGAAGGCGAAGCCACATCGATGCATATTGCTAAACTCCTCCGAGATACTCCAGTAAAGCTTAGCCGCATCGCCCGTGGTCTACCCATGGGCGGCGATCTCGAATACGCCGACGAAGTGACCCTACTACGAGCCCTCGAAGGTCGCCGCGAATTCTAGCTCTAGCTAATAATATTTTAAAACCAGCTCGCTATGAGCTGGTTTTGCTTTTAGGAAAACAACAAATTACTGCAGAGTTTCGGCAATAATAATAATTTGCATAATTTGCGTACCGCGCTGAATATTAAA
>DAOLDG010000095.1:0-2629 GCA_035327465.1 Candidatus Doudnaibacteriota bacterium | reverse complement strand
AAGTTTGCCAATTTTCGGTTGGGTCGGCTGGAGGAGAAGTTGGGGTTGTTGGCGGTAAGGCTTGATTGTTTTGTGTTTGTGGTGGAGAATTGACAAGGATATTCTCCAGTATGGTTTGGCTATCATCCGAAAGCGGATTGATATCTGGTTGAGAGTCTGTCTTAAAAACTTGATATGCTAACAGAGCTATTAAAATAATTATCACAGCTCCAAGCGCAATACCTACTTGTTTTTTCATATATGAAAGTTTAATTTACTCTAATTTAAGTTGAATATGATTTTTTAGAAACTAACTCTTAGTAATTCACTGCCGTTGAGCACATAAATGCTACGAGCGCCTTCATCGATGGCGAAGTCGCGGAGGTCGGTAAATTCGCTGCTGGTAAGAGTTTGAATCATACCACCATCTTTATTTAGGATGACAATCCTACGTTTGGCCGGGTCTAGTACATAGATGTATTGATAATTGGTTTGTGTATAGAGTCGTCCCGTATCATTAAAATCGGTTATTGACGAATTAAATGGTTGTTTGACTCCAGAGTTAAATTTATGAATAGTGCCGCCACTTAAGATGTAGATGTTGCCATCGATGGCTAAATCGGCTGCATTGCGTACCACAGGATCATTCACAGAAGTAGTTTGGCCACCGAACGTACGGCCAGTTGTGGTGTAGCTTTTTACTTGACCTGCGCTTTTATCGATAATATAGACGCGGTTATTTACGGAATAAGTTTTTAGACCACCAAAGTTAGCTGTATTAGGGATCCCGGTATTAAATCGACCAGTAACAATATCTCCGGCGATATCCCAGATAAACAATTCCGAACCATTATAAATAGCGGCGAGATTGTTAGCCAAAGCAATGCTGTCAAGAATGGGCTCACTAGAGCGCAGGGCATTATCTACAATCGCACCAGTGGTTTTATTGTAACTTACAATAGTGCGATTAGTTTCGGTGGCCAGATAGTTTGGTAAATCTATTAGGTGCTGCGCATTACCTAATGTACCCAAAGTTGTTACATTAGCAGTTTCAATTTTATTTAATTTTTCGGACAGTTCTAACGCTTGTTGTCGATAATTTTGAGCTAGCCGAGCCTGATCTTCATTAGGAAATTCATTAGGCAGTTCATTGATTAAGGCTTGAGCCTGACTTAGCAGGGAACTGGCTTGAGCTTCATCACCATATAACACCGCAGCGTTACTATCGTTTAAGAACTTTTCAATTTGTTCGAGTTGAACGCTGGCACTTTGGATTTGTTGTTCTTGATTATTATTTATTCTTACAATAACAATATTAGCCACTAAGGCGATGAGCAGGATTGCCGCCGAAATTAGAAAGAACTTTTTTTGTGTACTAAAAGTCGAGATTTGGCTAGGCTGAAATTTAGCCGCAGTTTTTTTGAGATGCCCTTGCATGACGCTTACCGATTCTCCACTACGATTGAAGAGGTTCGACCAAAAGCTTGGTTTTAGATATTTTGCTTTAATGTCTCGCGCGAAGTTTTTAGCGATAACCATACCTGTGCCAGCACTAGCTTTGATCTTGGTTTTGAGTCGTGGTGGAACCCAGCCTTTGCCTGGTTCGGAGCTGTCTGGTTCGTCTGGTTTGCCGAGATATTGATTTAGATCAACTTCTTCATCGGTGATGGTCCCAGCTTCCACCTGGAGCGCAAAAATTGTACCGCAAGCTACTTCTGGACCCATCTCTGACT
The DNA here is from genome assembly GCA_035327465.1 of Candidatus Doudnaibacteriota bacterium. GTDB lineage: Bacteria > Patescibacteriota > Doudnabacteria > UBA920 > UBA920 > UBA920. The sequence continues at coordinate 917 of DAOLDG010000095.1, read as the reverse complement.
GAAGATATTCAATCATGCTTTGGGCTGCAAGCGGTAATTCGTTTTTATCGATAAGTGATTTGATGCGATCAATGGAAATGTGGTTGAGCAGTTGTGAGGTAGATAAAATGAACATGTCGCCCAGCCGGAGTTTACCTTCAGAAAATTGCTCAAAAGTTTTTAATGGTTGATTATTACTCGAAGCTTCGGTAATCGAGACAAAATTACCTTCACGGTAAAGTAGTGCCGAGATTTTACCAACTGTAGCCACACTTAAAATGTTATTGTTTTTTACCGCAATAATTGCATTAAGTTTGCCGAGCCAGTGGGTTTTACCAAGAGTCACTAGCTTGGCTAATTCTTCATTAATCGTAGCCAGTGCGTTTTCAAAAATGCTTGCTCGGTAAGTCTTGCGGTAACTACGCTTAAGCGAAGCAGTAATTGCTTCGGCAATTCGTTGGCATTCATCTTTCGCCGCAGGGTTAAACATCGGCATCTCGCAAATTACATAGAGTTCGGTGCCAGAAGCGTCGATAGTTTCTGCCAAAGTAAACACAAAGCTACTTGCTTGGCGGTTGTCGCCAAGTTGAATTTTTACTACTTGTGTTTCTAAATCGGTCATGCCGGATGATGGCCCAGCTGGGCAGAGATGTTAATTTATTAAATAATTTCTTTAGATTTTGTTAATCGAAGCCATTTTTTGCTTAAAAATTGCTCCATTAGATTAGCTATATTATATCATTTTTTGACAGGGGAGCGAATTGTAAAAAACCTACCTGCCCAATTGTGATATAATAATTTCACTTATGGTTACGCTACTTTCTGATATTTTAGATTCTAATCAACCAGGAGATTTATTGGCATTTTTCTTGGTTGCACCAGCGCGCAGCTTTTCGGTTAAAGAGTTGGCGGTTCGTCTGCATACCACTGGGCCCCGC
>DAOLDG010000094.1:0-2692 GCA_035327465.1 Candidatus Doudnaibacteriota bacterium | reverse complement strand
GGTTAAGGAAACTTCCCCTCCAGCCATAACTACATCGCCACCAACAGTATTGTTAATTATGATAGTACCGCCCAATGCCCGCACATCGCCACCAACCACACCATTGATGTACACATTACCACCAACCGCAACGATATCGCCCTCTACAGATCCTTCAACTGTCACACTGCCACCTGCGATGTATAAATCGCCTGTTGTAGTGCCATTCACTAAAGTGCTACTTCCAATAACATATGCGTTGTGAATAGTTGAATCTGCCGAAACAGTAACATTTCCGGTGTCGTCCGGAAGAATAAATTGCGCTCCGAAAGCAAGCTGCACAGGCACCCAAACGAGAGCCATAGCAAGCATAGAACCAGCAAGTAAGTTTAGAAGTCTTTTCATAAATCTAGGTAGTTTTAGCTAGAGTACTTAACCCAACTAAAACCAAAATTAATTTTATACTCTTATTATAACCTTTTTAAAGCATTTGCTCAATTAGAACAAAGTTGAGCCCGAGGCGGGCTTCGAAGCCTTTTGAGCAGGGGTTCGCTTAGACGAAGACTGCTTCGATGGTGAAGATGGCTCTGGGCTTGCTAATGGAGATTCATGGTTCGCGCGCGCGTTCCACCATAGACAATACTCACAATCTTTCCCAGAATTCGGCAAAGAATTTTGCTCTAAACAACTTTTAATCTGCAAAAGTATTCCTTCTATCCAATCTGCTTTGCCAATATAAGAAATTAAGTTCACATCGAACTCTACTTTTTTATCGAACGCATCTTGATCGGTACGGCCGGTGCAGTAAACAAAGTAACCGGTGTCGGAAACTTCAAGTCCATTGTTGCGCAAAAGCCATTGGTAAACTTCCATCTGTCGCTTATAGCCTTCGTGCCAGGGTCCGCTAAGTTCCTTCACTGCTTCTTCCTTAGCTGTCGCTTTGTAATCGACCACGATATACTCCCCCGCTCCGTTAATCCAGAGATCGTCGATAGCACCACTTACCAAGAGTCCGGTTGGTTTATGAAAATATTGGACCCCTTCAAAATTTTCGCGCCACATATTGAGTTGTGGATGCTGTGCTGGGCGCGCATCAATGCCGTACTCTGCCTGCAAGGGATGTTGAGCATCCGCAACGCGATGAGCATCGAATTCTTTTTTCAGCAAAGTAGCGACAGCGGTGTTAATTAAAAACGGCAGCATCGACGGACGCTTGAGACCGAGTTTATTGTCTATATAAAAACAGCGCTGGCACTGCATGAATAAATCAATTTTGGAACGTGAAAGTTTCCAATTGCTGCCGCCGTAGTTCCAATTAGCAGAGCGCTTGGTGTTGTAGAAGGCCATAAGTAATTTTTCACTCACAAATCGAGGTTTGTGCTAAATAACAAGGGAATTATAGCACATCAAAGTAGCGCTAATCTTGCCAAAACTTCAATTTTTAACTATAATACGAAGGTTACAGTTAAATTATTGGGGTATAGCCAAGTGGTAAGGCACACGGTTTTGGTCCGTGCATTCCCAGGTTCGAATCCTGGTACCCCAGCCAACTCGGGCTAGCACGAGACGCTTAGAAAACAGGCTTCTCGTGCTAGCCCAAGACAGATGAATTTAAAGAATCGCTTTTTGAGCGATTTTTTATTTGGTCGGAAATAGTTATAAATAAACATGTCTGGTTATTAAACCTTGACAACGATCAAAGAAGGGTATATAAATAGGGTATGGGGGTATTACCTATATAATTAACTAAACCAACATGGATCATTCACTAGACCCTAAACTTAAAAAGCGAGCTGTCCACAGGGCAAAGATAATCAAAGGACAGCTAGACGGCCTGATAAAGGCCATAGAAAACGAAGAATATTGCCCTACTCTTATGGAGCAGTCCTTATCTATACAAAGGTCGCTAAAAAGCCTCGATACATTTCTACTGGAAAATCACTTACGCACCCATGTTAAGCACCAGATGCAAAACAATGGCGAGAGTGAAAAAGCGGTAAAAGAACTTATCAAGGTCTACACCTTATCAAACAAATAAATTTATGCCCAAGCAAATAAAAATAATTATAACGGTAGCGGTTGGGGTTTTAGGACTCGGACTTGTCTTATTTCTAAATCAGCCAACTGAGCACGAGCAAATGCAAGGTGCCGATGCCGAACATAATGTTCTTCAATCAGATACTCAGTCGTATGACTTTGGAACGATATCAATGAAGAACGGAAAAGTTAAAACCACTTTCAAAGTTAAAAATCCCACTGCCGAAGCTTTGACATTATCTAAGCTATATACTACTTGCATGTGCACTGAGGCAAAGCTTATGGTAAACGGAACAACCGAGGGTCCATTTGGTATGCCCGGACACGGTTCCATTCCAACCTTTGAACAAAAGCTTGATCCTGACCAAGAAGCAGAGATTGAAGTCGAATATGACCCAAATGCCCACGGTCCATCAGGGGTAGGCCGAATTGAACGATCTGTCATTGTCGAAGGGCAAGGCGGTAAGCTTGCCACGCTAAATATTATCGCTAATGTGACACCATAATGAAATACAAAAATCTAATTTTATTAATACTGTTTGGGTTACTCGTATTTGGTGGCGCGTTGTTCTTCCAGAAATTTCAGGCGGGTAGCCAGTGGCTGTGGAGCGTCAGCAACGAGGGACAAACTTTGCTTCCTTTGGTTGTAGTATCATCGCTAGTCGATAGCATAAAC
>DAOLDG010000093.1:0-2774 GCA_035327465.1 Candidatus Doudnaibacteriota bacterium | reverse complement strand
CTTTGCTTTTATCAGCGAAATCGTTGTCGACCATCCGCGGTTTTGGGAAAAATTATTCCCTTCGCTGCGCAAGCTGCAGCAGCGCAGCCCAGCACTTACCGAGCGTCGGTTGCGTATTCTGGAGTTCTTGTTGATTGGCATCGGTATGGGTATTACCGAAGATATGATTGCGGTGATGTTAGCTACTGGCGAGAGCTTTAGTTTCCATATACTCATTATTGTGGTGGCAGTGGCCATTCCCTTTGCTTTTATCAGCGAAATCGTTGTCGACCACCCGCGGTTTTGGGAGCAACTATTTCCCAAACTGACTAAATCCAGCAAACAAAAATCCCGCTAAGCGGGATTTTTTATTTACGATTGGTAAGCGCTACGAGTTTGTTCGATATAAGCTAGAGCTTTATCGGCATTCTCGAATTCCCCAACATTTACTTGCTTATCTTGCAAGATTTTATAAGTCTCGAAAAAGTTTTTAATTTCTTTCGGTGAGTGCTCGGGGAGTTCGGCTAAAGATTTCACGTGCGCAAAACGTGGATCCTCGGTTGGCACTGCCAAGATTTTGTTGTCGATTTCGCCACTGTCTTCCATATGCATGAACCCAATCGCACGGGCCTCTACCACTACACCTGCTGGGATTGGATTAGTAGAAAACAAGAGCACATCGGTATGATCTCCGTCGTCGGCACGGGTTTCGGGGATGAAGCCGTAATTGGCGGGGAAGCGTTGTGCGCTGAATAATACGCGATCGAGCTTAATTACATCTAATTCTTCGTCGTATTCGTATTTGTCTTGACTACCTTGGGATATTTCGATGATAACATTAAACTTTTCCAAACTGCCAAAAGGTACATCTTTTAAACTCATATTACTCCAAGTGTCCTAAGTAAAGGACTTCAATAATTATGCGCTAATTATACTGGGAAAACAGGCAATAGGCAATAGAGAATTTTGCTATAATGCTAATATGACCTTTAAAGAACAGGTGATAGAGGCGGTGAGAAAAATCCCGCGCGGGAAGGTGGTTAGTTATGGTCAGGTGGCAACTGTGATTGGCAGTCCACGCGCCGCGCGGCAAGTAGGCTGGGCGTTGCATCAGATGGATGGGGATAATAGCGTGCCTTGGTGGCGGGTGATTAATAATGAGGGCCGTATCAGCATTAAAGGAAACATGATGTCCACTCCCCTGCTGCAGAAAAAATTTTTAACAAGCGAGGGTATTGCAGTATCGAAAGATTTGCAAATCCAGATTGAAAAGTATCGCCATCACTTCCCTGCTCCCCTTCCATTTTAAACAGGATCGAGCGAACTTTGTAATTTAGAAAAATGATTTAATTAATAGGTACCAAATTTTACTAGATTAAGCATGGCGTAAAACTGATTTTATGATGATTGTTGCAAGATTAGCAAAAATTTTTTTAATTAGTGTGGTGGTTATACTAATCGCAAACTTTATAGTGATCGTAAGTATTGCCCAGACACGTCCTAAGTTCGAACAGGCAGATGTGGCCATTATTTTGGGCGCGGCAATTAATACGCCGGCACTAACCAACCGCACTATTGAAGGAATCCGCTTGGCAGAAGCAGGGAGAGTAGATTTATTAGTTTTGTCTGGCGGTAAGATTTCTGATAGCGATATTTCGGAAGCAGAGTTTATGCAAAAAGTAATCAAGCGATTTAGCGATGGAGTAGAAATAAATTATATTCTAGAGGAAGAATCTGGTACGACATACGAAAATATTCGCAACTCAAAAGCATTGTTGCAAGAGCGGGGGATAGAGGCGAACGCTAGCGTGGTAATTGTGAGTGATGAGTATCATTTAGCGCGCGGCGTGTTATTAGCCAAGCGCGCTGGATTCGATAAGGTATATTGGACAGCCCCCGAACCTAGCTATTACTCGCGTGAAAATTTGCGCTTTTATTACTTCCGCGAGTTCATGGCCATGCTTAATTACATCCCAAAGTTTATTTTTGGGTAGTTTTATGATTAAGATTATAAATTATGGATAGAGAGCACCCTGGTTATGTACCAGAATCTGAACTTTCGACCCATCAGGACAACTCACTGGAGACAGACCGCGATTTGCATTTCCTTGAAGGGCTTATAAACGAGCTCGAGGATGGAGAACTGGTCTCGGAGACGGATTTATTGCGAGCCACTGACTTGGGAATTGACAGCGTAAAAGCTGCCAAGCAGGCCCTGAAGGAGTTACGAGAATATCGCGACCCAGTAATTACCGTGCCACAGCGCTATTGGGAGTCGGTGCGGGAGGCCGGCCAGATGGACGCACATACGACTTGGGATAACACACAAGCCATTCGTGGTCGGATCAACAGCGCTTATGTTGGTCACGAGGATGAGCCGCGTTTGGTATACAAAGTTTTACCACACGTGCAATTACACCCGCGGTTCACGACCACTTCAAAATCCAAGACTCCGAAATTTTATGGTGTGTTTGAGGTCGACGCTAATAGTATTCCCTTAGTGATTGGTCGGGACATTGTCGAAGTAGGGGAAATATAAAAACCGCCAACATATTTTGCTGGCGGTTAACTCCGGTGAGACCGCTAGGTTTTCACTAGCGCGCGGCGGAATATTCCGTTGCGAGAGATGGTTTTCTGGGAGCTGAACAGATACACGCTCTCAGCCTTTTCATCAATTTCGAATTGCTGGTTAGACCGCAGTCCGAAATCAAGTAGTGAGAGGTAGCCAAAAATTCGTGACATGCGGAGAGCGGCTGCACGGAAACTCACCGCTTCGAGTTTAAATGTCAGGAAAA
>DAOLDG010000092.1:0-2813 GCA_035327465.1 Candidatus Doudnaibacteriota bacterium | reverse complement strand
TTTGAGCTTAGAAACTAATGCGCGACCTTCGCTTTCGGCCGAGCTGCGATGAGCAATAGCAGAAAGAGCTTCTACAGCCTCACCTGCCACTAAGATATCTAGTTTCACCAGATTGCCAGGCCTATTTTCTTTAACATCATAGTTTAGGGAAGCGTATCCGCTTGATACACTCTTCAGTTTATCATAGAAATCAGTGATAATAGTGGCTAAAGGCATTTCGAAACGCATTTCGACTCGACTTTCGCCCACAAAATCCATACCTAAACTTACTCCGCGGCGCTGTGTAACAATCTCCATAATAGAGCCAATATACGCACTTGGAGTAAGAATGGCCGCTTTGGTCCAGGGTTCGCGCACTTCCTTAATGTTTGTTGGGTCGGGCCAACCAGCTGGATTATAAATTGTTACCACCTCGTTGTTGGTTTTTTCAATTTCATAGACAACGCTAGGGGCGGTTAAAACTAAATCTAAATCGTATTCACGAGTAAGGCGTTCTTGAACGATATCCATATGAAGCAATCCTAAGAATCCGGTACGGAACCCAAAGCCAATACTTGGAATGTTTTCTGGTTCAAAAGTTAACGCCGCATCGTTGAGTTTGAGTTTCTCCATAGCATCGCGCAAAAGCGGGTAATCATCTCCAGAGACTGGAAAGATGCTGGCGTAAACCATTGGCCGGACTTGCTTGTAGCCTGGCAGAGGCTCATGAGCAGGCTCTTTGGTTAGGGTAATCGTATCCCCTACGCTAGCTTTAACTACCTCGCGCAAACCAGTTACAATGTAACCAACACTACCGGTGGGGATTTGATTAGTTTTAGTCATTGTTGGTTTAAACACTCCAACTTCCAAACTTTCTGATTCGGCTCCACTTCCTATCATGATAATTTTTTGCCGGGGCTGTAATGAGCCGTTTACAATTCGCACATAGGCAATTACCCCGCGATGGGCATCGTAACTAGAATCGAAGATTAAAGCTTGTAATGGACCTGCCTCATCCCCTTGAGGTGAAGGAACACGCTTGGCAATTGCTTCTAGTACTTTATCTACACCTTGTCCGGTTTTTCCAGAAGCGAATACGAATTCTTCGTCTTTGAATCCAAAGACAGACTTCATTTCTGCTGCAACCTTGGTTGGATCGCTATTGGGTAAATCGATTTTATTAATCACAGGAATTAGCACCAGATTATTTTCCATCGCCAAGTAAGCATTGGCAAGAGTTTGGGCTTCAATGCCTTGGGTAGAATCAACGACCAACAGCGCTCCTTCACAAGCCGCCAAAGAACGCGATACTTCATAACTAAAATCTACATGACCAGGAGTATCTATTAGATTAAAAATAAAATCCTTACCGTTTTCTCGGTAATTCATTTGCACTGGCTGTAATTTGATGGTGATGCCACGCTCTCGCTCTAAGTCCATTTGATCCAAAAGTTGAGCTTTCATTTGGCGACCACTTACTGTTTCGGTGACTTCTAACAAACGGTCGGCTAAGGTAGATTTCCCATGGTCGATATGAGCGATAATACAAAAATTCCTAATTTGTTTTAAATTAGACATGAGCTAAGGATAGCAAAAACCTTTATTTTAAGCAATAAATTTGGGGTTATTGTACGCTACTGACGTTGAAGAAGCGCATGGTTTTACCTAAAGCCCCGCGGATGCTAATTGCTTCGGGAATACCAAATCGAATTGCGATCACTAAATAGGTAAAAATTGCCAACGAACTGGCCACTGCAGCTTGTACAAAAATCCCCAATACAGTGTGAGTATCTACAATTAAGGCTATTGCATAGAGAGAACCATACGCCACCAAGCCACCAGCTAAAGCACATATTAAAATTTTTGTTGAGCTAGAAACAATGTAATAATCACTTTGTCTAACCACTTGATGATTAGTAAGGTCGCGCTGGATATGTTTGTGCAAATAAATCATTAGCAAGGTTAACTGTAAGATTGAAGCGATTACAAAACCCAAAGCAATACCGATAATTCCAAGTCCGAACGATAGTTGATAAGAAAGTATGGCATTGGTAGTCATGGCAGCAAGACTAATAAACAGTGGGAATTTAGTATTCTGTCGAGCATAAAAAGCTCTAGATAATAAGGGCACTAAGCTTTGTGCTACCAGACTAATGCTTAGGATGCCCAGCGCATCAAAGGTAGTGATGGTGCAAGTCCAGTCGCAGGCTCCATAGCCAAGCAGTAGCCGGACAATATGTGCGCGTAGCAGTAGCATCAGCACAGCTAATGGTATGATAAAAAACAAGATTCTCACAAAAGCCCGATTGAATGTATTAATAAACTCATTAAATTGCTTCTTGGCAAATTGTTCGGACAATACGGGAAACACGGCTAGCGTTGTCGAGAATGCAAAAATACCCAACGGCACGGCTTGGATATTATTAGCAAAATTAAAAGCGGAAATTGTGCCAGACACGAGCGTCGAACCAACGACCGAAACAATTATTAAATTAACATACGAGATATCGAGACCAAGTACTCGTGGTAAGAATAACCGAATGATGCGCTGAAGCCCTTGGCTGTGCCAGTCTATTATTAATTGCCAGCGAAAACCAAGCGAAATTAATTGAGGCAGTTGAATAGTAGCATGCAGTACCGCACCAAGAATAACCCCCATAGCTATCCCAGTTAGCCCCCACATTGGCCAAAAGAAGATAATCCCTATAATGATGCCTGCATTGTAAAATAATGGTGCAGTATTAACCCAAATAAATTTTTTCAATGAGATTAGAGTACTAGAAAATACACTCGAAATTGTAAAGAGCAATGGTGACAGTAGGAATATCCTGGTT
>DAOLDG010000091.1:0-2815 GCA_035327465.1 Candidatus Doudnaibacteriota bacterium | reverse complement strand
CGCTACTTGGTCGTATTCCTTCTGCGGTAGGTTATCAACCCACTTTGGCAACCGAAATGGGTGAATTGCAAGAACGTATTACTTCCACCAAAGAAGGTTCGATTACCTCCGTACAAGCCGTTTACGTACCGGCGGATGACCTTACCGACCCAGCTCCGGCCACAACCTTCGCTCACTTAGACTCAACTGTGGTACTTTCCCGTGCCATTTCCGACTTAGGTATTTACCCAGCGGTGGACCCACTCGATTCAACCTCTACCATTCTTGATCCGAATATCGTAGGTGATGAGCACTATCAAGTGGCGCGCGGCGTGCAGAAAACTTTGCAACGCTACCGCGACTTGCAAGACATCATTGCCATTCTCGGTATGGAAGAACTTCCAGAAGAAGACAAGCTCATCGTTTCTCGCGCTCGCAAAATTCAGCGCTTCCTCTCCCAGCCATTCTTCGTAGCCGAAGTCTTTACAGGCTCACCAGGGCAATACGTTTCTATTGCCGACACCGTTCGTGGTTTCAAGGAGATCCTTGATGGTAAACACGATGAAGTTTCCGAGCAAGCTTTCTATATGAAAGGTTCAATTGATCAAATTAAATCTTAATGTCCAAACTCCGCTTACAATTAATCACTCCGGAACGCACCGTGATTTCGGAAGAAATCCGTAGTTTATCTTGCCCTACTCAGGAAGGGCAAATTACAATTCTTCCATCGCATGCTCCACTGGTGGCTAATTTGGAAACCGGCGAATTAATTGCTCGGAATGGGGGAGATGACCATTACATTCACGTCGCTGGGGGGTTTATAGAAGTTCGAAAAAATAATGAAATTGTTATTCTCGCCGACGCTGCCGAACACCATTATGAAATTGATATCGCCCGTGCCGAAGAAGCCAAGAAGCAGGCCGAGGAATTACTCAAACGGCAACATTTAGCAGATGAAGAGTACGCAACCGCCGCTTGGATGTTGCAAAAGAACCTTACTCGCATCAACATTGCACGCAAGCACTCGCATCGCCGCACGCGCAGCATTACAAGTGAGGGTGTATTCCGTGAATAGATTTTATCCTGAACTATGGTTCAGGATATTTATTTATCTAACATGAAACAACTAAAAGTAAAAAATAATTTTTTTATACCCAAAACACCGTACGAACGTTTTGCGCTCGATGTTTACAATCTACTTGTGGAAAACTTTTCCGACACTTTTTTTGTTGGCGGTATGGTACGTAACCTATTTTGGCACAAAAAAATTTCCGATATAGATATCGCGACTATTGCGGAGCCAAATCACATCGCAAGACTACTTCAAAAACACAATTATCAACTTAATTTGAGTGGTAGAAAGTTTGGCGTCATTGGTATAATGACTGGCAAGAAAGCCGTGCAAGTTACAACTATGCGAACCGAACGTTATTCTCACAATCGATACCCAGAGGTGGTATTTACAAAATCTTTACAACTAGACGCTGTTCGTCGCGATTTTACTGTAAATTCCCTTTATTTTCAATACAAAAGTTGTGTTGTGCTAGATCCTTGTGAAGGACTTCCAGATATTGCTACAAAAACTCTTCGCACTGTCGGCGAACCAGTAAAAAGCTTTCGTGAAGACCCGCTACGAATAGTGAGAGCGTGGCGATTTCAACAAGAGTTTAATTTAAAATTCGAAACTGAAACAAAAAAAGCTTTACATCAGTTACTGCCATTAACAAGTAAGTTAACGAAAACCAAACTACAAACAGAAATAAATAAATCTGCGTCGCAAAACGTAAAAACTTTTTTGCAAAATAAATTTGGTTAGCTCTTGATTTCTTTTTAATTACTTCTTATAATTACACTAGTTAATGACGCAAAGAAAAAGAAACAGAAACAACACAGAAAAACAGAAAAGAAAATGTTTATTCACTACTAACCTTAAAGCGTCGCTTTAAGTAGTAGAAAATTAAGAAGCGGTCTGTGTAGATCGCTTCAGGGAGACTAGCCACCCATGGCAGCAAAAAAGAGAAAAGCAGCAAAGCGACCTGCAAAGAAGGCCGCTAAAAAAGCAAAGCGCCGCCCAGCTAAAAAAGCTGCAAAGCGTCCAGCAAAGCGCAAGGCCGCGAAGCGTCCAGCAAAGCGCAAAGCTGCAAAGAAGCGTCGCCGTTAGGCAATCGCTTCTCACCACATGACCGCCCCTCGAATTCGAGATTGGGCGGTTTGTGTTTCTAGTACTCACAATGCTCTTGCCATTTTTATGCATTTTCGTTATAATAGACCAGTATCAATTTGATATTTACATAACGCGGGGTAGAGCAATTGGCAGCTCGCAAGGCTCATAACCTTGAGGTTGTGGGTTCGAATCCCACCCCCGCAACCAAGGGTCACTCATCCTTTCGGCTTCTGTGCCTCCGACTCTGTCTAAGTCACTGCAGCCTACAGGATGTTACCCCTTATCCCAAATCGCTTAACCTCGCTATGCTCGACCCAAGCAATTTGGAAAAAATATATTTTTTTATTGATGCTGAATTTCCCAAACTTTCACTTGGGCCCGAAGGGTTAAGTGAAAGTTTGAAAGGAGAAATTTGGCGACAACCGGAGCGGGCCCCGCTAAATAAGGGTACGCGAAGGTGAAAGCCAAATTTGGACGTGCCGGCGTAGCTCAGTTGGCCAAAGGTCGCAGGCCGGAAAAGATATAGATAACGAATAGTGGATCAAAGTTAGACCGGGCGAATTTATTTCGACCGGAATGATGACAACATAAATAGATACGCCGGCGTAGCTCAGTTGGTTAGAGCGGAGGACTCATAAGCCTCAGGTCGTTGGTTCAATTCCAACCGCCGGT
>DAOLDG010000090.1:0-2957 GCA_035327465.1 Candidatus Doudnaibacteriota bacterium | reverse complement strand
GAAAGTACGAGTTTTTGGGTCGTAGCTAGTCCCACCATCGGAGCGGAAAGTAATTGTATAAGTATTTAATGGTACGCCTGCAGTCTGAATTACTGCAGTAACTGGCGTGCCATATGGCGAATTAGTTGGATTATTATTGAATGTTACATTACTTAATGGTAATCCAGCTGGGCTAATACTTTGCACCGACATCGTTACCGGAGCATTAAACCCATGAATAGGATTCGAAACAATTAAGTTGGTAATTGAAGTATTGCCTTGTGACTGGGTATCACTATAAACCGAAAGATCAAAATTATAATTATGGTCGGTAATGACACTAATCTCTACAGTAGATGGTTCGGAAGTACCACCTGGGCCAGTACAACTAAGTGAGTATTGGATGTTGCTGGTGAGATTTGGTGTACTGCCGCTGCCGGCTGTAGAACTACCCCAACTGCCTGGAGTGATGCTACAAGAAGTGGCATACTCCGAACTCCAAACCAAGAGTGCGGCAGAATCGTAGGCTACTTCGCAAGGACCAGCATGAGGGTCTTTACTTTCGGCACCTTGGCACTGCAGAGTTGCGGTCGGAGTTTGTGCCGCACCAACATTGACGGTTACAGTGTCTGGCTCAATTGGGTCGCCAAATGATGTGACACAGTCGATGCGGAATATGTAGGTAGTGTTGGGCTGTAGATTATTAACATTAAAGGTTTGTGCACCAGAGTTGGCAGCTGCCTTGGGTCCGGTCCATGGCGATGGAGTGGTTGTATCTACTCCTTGAGCCATAGAACCACTACAACTTGCGGCATTAGCAGTTGTCCATGAAAGCACACCAGTTGTGCCATTAGGAGGAGTGGGTGTGGTTGGTCCGGGACTGTTATCAAACAAAAGCGTTGCAGAACCAGTAATTGGCAAAATAACCAACTCCGATTCACATTCCTGCGAACTCACTCCATCGGTAGCTGTAAAAGTTAAAGTGTAAGTGCCGGCTGGTGTAGACGCTCCAGTTGGTACACTAGCCACACCAAGGTAGCCGTTACCTGGATTTAGTAGTACCGGCGTAGGATTCATTACTGGTCCGGCTGGGTTACTGGCCATTGTTACCGATAACTGTGAAGAGTAAGTGCCCGATGGATTACCGCTTAGCAAAAAGTTGGCAGTTTGCCCACGAGCAACGCTCTGCGACACAGTATCACACATAAAATTAAAAATTGGAGCAGTAGACCAATCCGGCGCTGGAACATATATCGAGATATCATTACATCCGTACACACCAGTATAATCATCGGATTGAATGTCTACCAAAACAGGCAGCCTCTTCACTCCATAATTGGCATTGCCAGCAACAGACATTGCCCAACCATTATCATTCGAGGATGGTTGTTTGGAAGTTAGAACGTGTCCTTGTGCACCCGACCCTACCTCAAATAATGCAACTCCATTACCTATGTATGGTGGATCAAAGCTCCAATAAAATGCTTGTGTCGTACTTTGGCCAGGATTCATAGCTGTCAAACCTCCGTAACCAGCCATACAAGCTGTGGGTTGACTAGGAAATGGTTCTAAAAATTCTATAAATAAAGAATGCGACTGACCATCAAATTGAGCAGTAATGGTACCGCTACCCGAATCTAGATGATAAACCGTAAGATGGCCACCAATTAAATTATACATAGCTGGTGATAAACCATCGATGGTCCATGTAGCATAACTACTCACATCATAAACAGCACCATTAAGATTATATAAAGCTACAAATTGAAAACTGCTGTTATGTTGCATTCTGACAGCAACACCATCATTCGGTGAAAGCGACAAGCTGCCACCAAAAAGAGATGATCCACCGTCGCCCTTATCATCTGCATGGGCGACTTTATTAGGTTCCCAACGCTCAGATAATCCCGAAGGTAATGCATTAAAAAGTGGTAAAAAAGCTGCAACTAATGCAAGGGTAACAACCCAAACTGAAAGTTTTTTTAGTATAGTCATATTATTGATTATGCTGGGTTAATGATATTTCTACGATAGTATCCTCTTGGGCAGATTCTTTGGTTACTATAATCATCAAAGAATCCTGCTTGTTCTTCATTAATACAGGTGATTGTAAAGTACCGGTAGTATTGCGCACCCAGTTAAGGTCTTCAAAGAAACTAGTGTAAATCTGTAAGGCTTGGGCAACACTTAAAGAAGTGCTAAAAATTTTAGTCGATTGCAACCGCCCATCATTAGCTAAAGCTTCATAATTCTGAAGTACTTGATTGCCAGTCTGCATCGGCAAATTAGCTGGAATACCGCGAGGGGTTTCGCCTGCACCAAGTTGGGTAGTCTGAACACTCAATTCCTGGCTTACATCTGGACTAGAATCCAAAACTGGAGTTTGCTCTTTGTTCATAAATAAAAATAACCCTGCTGCAATAAGCAACACGATTAAAATTACCAAAATTGGTAAGAGTTTGGCGTTACCTGCGCCAGAAGCATTTGCTTGATTATCCATTTGTTTATTTGTTTCTTGGCAATTTTCTTACAAAATCACCTTAAAAGTTATTTTATTAATATTAGTATAGCATATATCTTTGTGTTTGGCAATAAAAAAACGGGAATGGTTAGTTCCCGTAAATAATTGCAGAAGGTAAATCTGTTGTTACTTAACTCTCACCTCCTGTTTTTCTATTTCTTGCTCGGAAGCAATGGCAGGATAGTTGCTTCCGAGATGAATCGTTGCCGATTGACGCTGGGCTGTGTGATACCCAGCTGTGAGCGAATAATACCCGCCAGTTACAGTCCAAGTAGTCCCTGGTAGGACAACCGAATGCTTACAACAAACCATTTCTGGCCTGGGGTTCAGCAGGATGGTGCCGACATGTTGGTGAGCAAAATTTGTACCCACTCTGCGCACAATCAGCCCACCTCGCACAAAATCCTGCAAATCTGTAGTGAACTGCTCCCAAAAACCAGTTTGGCGACGCCACTCC
>DAOLDG010000089.1:0-2986 GCA_035327465.1 Candidatus Doudnaibacteriota bacterium | reverse complement strand
ATAAAAATTAAGCGGAGGGTCGGACAGCTTCACATACAACGAGCCGAGTACTTTCTTTAACACATGAGATAAATGTAATAGTTCCACATCGGAAGTACTTTCGAATCTCGCTTGGTGACGCTTGGGTAATATCCAAGTCTCAAATGGACTACGCGAAGCATATGCCGACATAACCACAAAGTAATCGTCCTCATAAACTATTCGATCGCGCAACTTACCTTCTTCTTTAATGATATCGCAATAAATACAATGCCCGGTGGCTTGATAATAATGGTAACAACCGCGCATTTCATCGTGAATATGCGGCGGCACCATAGGGGTAGCCAAAATTTGGTAATGCGGATGAATTAATGAAGCTCCGGCATCACGTCCGTGATTATGGAAAACTTGTACGTAATTAATTTTTGGATCTTTATAAATCTCTTTAATACGATCTGAAAATAGCTTCAAGCTTTGCTGAACCAACACCGCCGATTGCATTGCTGGCGGTTCATTATGCTTGCGCGTGATAATTACTTCATGTTCACCATAACCAGCTTGGGCGTGATAAAATTGCCGATTGCGATAAAGCGTAGCTTCATCCAAAGCGCTGTATTTATTCATTATTACTCGCAACTGCCAATTTTTATCGTTGGGCAGACGGCAAACATCTTCACATAAATCTGGGTTCTTATGTTCATTCCCTGGACAAAAAATGCAGGTCGGATCTAATTCGGGCAAACCAAACCCTACACTATAAGTGCGAAAGTCTTCGGGTCGTTTCCCACGACTAGGGGCAATTAAGACCCACTGTTTATTAACTGGATTTTGACGAAATTGAGACATAAGTTACTTAAGACTATTTAAAAAATTCTGCAAAATAATTTGCGCAGCCAAGCTATCGATTTGTTTGGAAGTGCCAGCAATTTGCTCGGCCATAGTGCTGGATAAACGTTCATCTGCAAACACAACTGGTAGTGTGAACTGTTTTTTTAATTTAGCCGCAAACGCTTTCACTTCTTCGGTTTTAGCAGTTTCCTCACCCGACATATTGAGTGGCAAACCAACAACAATGCGCTCCACCTGTTCTGCCGTAATTAACCCGGTAATCTGTTGCCAAAATTCATCTGGCGACCAAATAACTAGTTCTCGAGCTAACATACCTAATTCATCTGATATCGCTAACCCGATCCGTTTAGTACCAAAATCTATTCCTAAAGTTTTCACGAGCCAGTCTCTCCTATTGTAATCGTCACGATTCGCTCGCTATCCTCGCGAAAAATTTTCGCTTCTGCTCGGTCGCCTGGTTGGTATTTCTTTAAAGCTCGGATTAATGAATTATTTTCATCTAAACGTTGTCCATCTAACTCTAAAATTATATCGTTCTCTCGCAAGCCAGCGCGGTCCGCGGGACTGTTCGGAATTACCGCAAAATCTGCAGAATTAGTCCCCCGCACAATTAAAGCCCCATAATCGCGAGGCAAACTATTTACTTGCGCCATAGCGGAAGTAATCATTGCGTACCGAACACCCAAATACGGCCGAACAATTCGGCCACGCGCTTCGTAGCTGGCTAAAGCCGCGCGCGCATCATTCGCTGGAATAGCAAACCCAATCGCTTGACCACTGCGATCAACCGCAGTGTTAATACCAACTACGAATCCAGCTAGGTCAAGTAATGGGCCACCGGAGTTGCCGCTATTTATTGCAGCATCGGTTTGAATCACGCCATCGAGCAACTCACTTAATCCACTTCCACCCGCACGGATGTTGCGGCCAATCCCCGAAATAACGCCACTAGTAACAGTGTTTTGATACGAGCCCAAAGTATTACCGATAGCAATTACCCGTTGGCCAAGTTGTAAATTATCGGAATCCGCAAACTCCAAAAATGGCGCGTCGCTAATATCAATTTTGATTAAAGCTAAATCATTAGCTGGGTCCTTAGCCATAACCTTGGCATCATACGATCGACCATCATTAGTGAGTACCGTGTAAGTTGCGGTATCATCGTTGATTACATGTCGGTTGGTCATAATCCAGCCATCACTACTCACAAAAAATCCAGTTCCAGCGCCAACTTCTCGGAGTTCCAACTGGTCATCTTGAGTGGGAATTGGAAAAAAGCCAAATGGACCGAACCCAACCCCCGAAGACCGACTGACCGGACGAGATATCACAATCGACACCACGGCTGGCCCAGAACGCTGCACCACTTCGGTGGTTGCAGATTCTTCAGTTACCGCAACATTTTGCTGCAATGTGCCCAGTGTAGATTGACGCTGGCCAAATAGCTGTCCAAAGAAAGGTTGTGGAGCCAAATACAAAGCACCAATCAAACCACCAATCATTCCTGCCACAAGCGCCAATACTACTATTCCATAACCAAGATGATGAGGCGAGCCTACACTCCCCTCTGAAGTTAAACCTGCATCTGGTAGTACAGTTGATGGCTCTTCTATATTTTGATTATGAACTGGTTTTGATTGAAAATCTTTCATACTTTAACCCCGAGAAAATTTAACGGGGATTAATTGGCGGGGTGGTAGGAGTGTCGTACTGCGTGTCTGTAATTGGCACTAATGGTTTAATCTGCGGTACACCCAAACAAATGTTTCTCTCTTGAATAATACCAATACCGCTTGGACCCGACGTACTGCCACCAGTTAACGGTGTAAAGATAAATTTATTAACTAAACCTTGAACCACTCCAGAAACTAACTGACCAACGATATTCTCGGTATTACTGGTACCTAAATTCATAGTGCCTTGCAGGGCTGAAGCCTGCACACCGGCAATCGCAGACACAGTTTTAGTTACTTGGTTATTAATAATATCGCGACCAGACTTAACACCTGGACTCAATACTTCTTTAGCAGCAGCAGCATCGGCTTCGGCTTTAGTTGTGGCGGCTAAGCTTTGATAATACCCTTCCCACCACAACGGATAATTTTTAGGGTCACCTCCTAAGCGAGCTAGTTTCGTCAAAAAATCTGGATCGGCTGGG
>DAOLDG010000088.1:0-3032 GCA_035327465.1 Candidatus Doudnaibacteriota bacterium | reverse complement strand
CGTTAGGTTTGAAGACCGCAATTTTGATCGGCGGTGAAGCAATGCATAAGCAGCTGCGAGCCTTGAAAATCCGGCCACATATCGTAATTGCAACTCCTGGTCGCTTAATCGACCACATTGAGCAAAAAACGATTAGTCTAACTAACGTTCATATTTTAGTTTTAGATGAAGCCGACCGCATGCTCGACATGGGCTTTGCCCCGCAAATCAAAAAAGTTCTGGAGCAGGTGCCGAAAGATCGCCAAACCATGTTATTCTCGGCTACCATGCCGCAAGACATTGTCAAAATTGCCAACTCCTACATGAAAACTCCGCTTCGCATCGAGGTAGCACCAGCTGGCACCGCCGTGAAATCTGTTACGCAAGAAATCTTTTTCTTAGAACGCAATGAAAAACTTTCGCTCTTAAAAAGTATTCTTGCCGAATACAAAGGTAGTGTGTTGGTATTCTCGCGCACCAAGCATGGCGCCAAAAAAATTGCCCGAGATATACGCGCTATGAATGAAACCGCAACAGAGATTCACTCTAATCGTTCTTTAAATCAACGTCTCGAAGCGCTACAAGGCTTTAAGATTGGCAAATACCGTGTAATGGTTGCAACAGATATCGCTGCGCGTGGCATTGATGTCACCGGCATCCAATTAGTAGTCAACTACGATTTGCCAGACAGTCCCGAAGATTATGTGCACCGCATTGGCCGCACTGGCCGCGCCAGTATGACTGGTCATGCCATTTCTTTTGCCACACACGATCAGCGCCGCGACGTAAAGTTAATCGAACGCGTTATTCGCAAAGCATTACCAGTATCCCCAACGCCAAATTCTTTACCAAAAATTGCTCGCAGTTCAACTAATCGGAATTCCACTAATCATATCCCGCGACAATCGGGTCGAAGAAGTGTGAGAACCAACACAGCGCGCCGTCAACCAACAACTTCCAAATCATACGGTCATAATCGACAACAAAAAAACAAAAAACGATTAAGTGAATACGAACGCGGCCGCAAAGCACCACCGCAATCGCTAAAAAAAATTTCTCAGGCTAGTTCTGGATTCTTCATTACCCGCAAACCGATTTCAGACGAAGATTAAACTATATATATCGACAGCGGGTAATCCATGATGTTAAACCATCAACTATCTCATCCCGACAGTTACAAGTTTTAGCGAAGTAAAACACGGACTAGCCGGAACTTCTGTTTTATTGACTCGATGCTTCTTTTCCGCTATGATTGGATTGGATTAATTCCTATCTGACACAGCAGATATTTGAGTCAATTTTGCAAAACTCGCTGTGCAGCGAGTTTTTGTTTTTGTGTAGCGGGTTTTTATTTTATAGAGTCGGGTTTTGTAGCGCCGACACAATATGGTGGCTGTAGCTCAGCTGGTAGAGCGCCGCTCTGTGGCAGCGGATGTCGCGGGTTCAAGTCCCGTCAGTCACCCCATTGAAAAAATCGCCTTTTGGGCGGTTTTTTTGTCTTTAATTGTAAATGCAAAATATTTGCATTAATGGCTTGTCCGTGCTAGTATTTCTCTAAGTAATAATATCTAACTATGATCACAGTATATATTTTAGTTTCTGCTTTTACGGTGATGCTGGTCTCATTAATCGGCATCGTCACCACCGCCAAAACCTTGGGTGGCTGGGCGGAGCGCAATCTTAAGTATCTCACCACTTTTGCAACAGGCGTATTCATTGTCGTTGCTTACAAACTGGTAGCCGAAACCTTCCATAGCGATTTGGAGCCAGCATCAATCCTTGGAATTATGGCATTTGGCGCCGTCATCGGCTTCTTAATCGATAAAATCATCCCCCATTCCCATCACCATCATAGCCACGATGAAGACCCTAATGCTCACACCAAAAGCGGCGCCCATCGAATCGTATTTAGTGATTCTCTTCACAACATCACCGACGGCTTTCTCATTGTCCCAGCTTTCCTGGTCGACATTAGGCTCGGCTTGCTTACCACCGCAGGCATTTTGGTCCATGAAGTAGCACAGGAAATTTCTGAATTCTTCGTCTTAAGAAGTGCTGGCTACTCGACCAAACAAGCTCTCACCATTAACTTTGCAACATCGTCTACCATTCTGATTGGTGCGGTAGCCGCATTATTTCTCGCCAACATTTCTGAAGATGCAATCGCCATCTTGCTGGCCATCGCCGCTGGAATTATTATCTTTACAATTTTCAAAGATTTGATTCCTTACTCAATCAGTGCCGCGCAACGCGAAAAGACTTATACCAAGCATTTTGCTGCCGCTGTAGCTGGTGCGCTGCTCATCGCCGGTCTAGCCGCTGCCACAGCCGACACTCACACCCACACTCACGACGACCATGACCATGACGAACTCCACATGCATGATGAAGCTGATGAGCATCACGACGATGAGCATCATGATGAGGAAGAACATCACGACGATGAGCATCATGATGACGACCACCATGATGACGATGAACCGCATATTGATTAATTCGCCCAAACCGCCCAGCAACGCTGCGGCGGTTTTTTGCTGGATAATATAGTATAATAAAAACAGTAATGAAGGATAAGAAACAAACACCAATAAACTTACCGAATGGTTTTTTGCTTGGCGCGGCCACTAGCAGCCACCAAGTCGAAGGCAATAACACAAATAATGATTGGTGGCATTATGAACAGCAAGACCGTGTTCCCCGCTCTGGCCGCGGTCCCGATCACTGGCACCGCTACGAAGAAGATTACCGGCTAGCGAAACAAATCGGGCTCAACGCCATGCGCATCTCCATTGAATGGAGCCGCATCGAACCGCGCGAGGGCAAAGTTGACGTGGCCGCCATCGCCCATTACAAACGGGAGTTGCAATATATGAAAAGCCAAGGACTGACCCGGATGGTCACGCTGTGGCACTTTACCCTGCCGCAATGGTTCGCCAAGCAAGGCGGTTTCGCCAAACGCCGCAATGTAAAGCACTTTGCTAACTATGCCAAACTAATCGCGCAAGAACTCGGCGACGAAATCGATCTCTGGAACACTATTAACGAACCGGAAG
>DAOLDG010000087.1:0-3056 GCA_035327465.1 Candidatus Doudnaibacteriota bacterium | reverse complement strand
TACCTTGTAATAGAAGATTAAGGTTAAGTATAGCATTAGCAGTGCAATTGCTAAGACGATTAAGATATTAACGACAATCGCAAGAACTGTCTTTACAGGTGATTCTACATAGACACCCCAGTCGCTTGCCAACTCTTCACCAAAAAAGAGGCTCTTATCAGATCTCAAAAAGTAGCGCTTCTGATTTTCTGATTCTCGTTCGCTAAAAGGTATATAGCTTATACCACTTGCGATTGGGTATGAGTCAATTACTATACAGCGAATACCCTCATTTTTAATATATTCTTTAAAGTTTCCTAAGGGAACATCTGGACTAAGACCTTGGAAACGTTGAACACCTCTCTCAGCTACAATTTTATCTATATGGTTTACTATATGACTGGAACAATAAGTGTTGTGTCTAAGGTCGCCATCAAAGATTGAAACATTTGAATTTAGACTATGAGACGAGGCATCGATTTCATCTATTTTTTCTCCCAGTGCAATAAGGCTACCTACAGTTTTCAATTCAGAGTCAATTCTGTTGCCAATAGTATCAACCATTTTCCATTGAGGGGAGTCGAAAAATACAAAATCATCTGAATTAACTAGAAAAAGAACCATCAAAATTAACCAGAAAGTGCAGCAAACCATAAATAGTCTATGCCACCACCTATCTTTTAAATGAAGGTCTTCTCTTAAAAACCATGTAAATATTTTTTTCATAGAATTAAGTTCTAGGATGGGTGCTTCTGCTAATCGTAATTCAATGTTGGTAGCGCTACGGGGAATCGAACCCCGATTACGTGGATGAGAACCACGCGTCCTAACCATTAGACGATAGCGCCTTAATACCGAATATCTTAACATTTCAGATTCATTTTGAAAAGAGTGGTATAATATAAATATGAAATATTTTCTTCTTGCTGTGCTGGCGATCTCTTTGATGGCTGGTGCTTGCGATAATACTAAGATTGAAGGTAAGGTTCCAACTTCACCTAAAGAGTCTTATCAACCTCTTCCAGATTAAATTTCTTTTGAGTTAATTATAACCGAAAAAAAATTTTCGGTTATAATTTGGTTATTTTACCTTGACAAGATTGTAAAAAACTGTCACTTTTGCATTACACACTAAGGACACGGAGGAAACGGGGGGTAATGCATTGTAGTTTGGCCTAAATTGTAAGGGATGCTTTGTCTTGTATTTTAAGATGGAGCGGTGCACAGCAGAATGTGCTCACAGGTTCGATTCCTGTACAAACTATTTTATATCGACCCAGTTTCCTTCGGGTCTTTTTTTCTACTCGTATCTGTTCTGGATACGAGTTTTACATTTGGGAATCTGCGGCGGCTGGAGTTTCTGGGAGTTTAATTGCTGCGGTGAGTTCATCGAAACTGGGGAGTTCGCCTACCGAGCTAACCCCGAGTTGTTGCAAGAACTCGGTAGTAATCTGATAATTATTACTGCGCGCATCGTTGGGGTTAGAAATTTTTTCGATAAGCCCGCGCATCAGTAAAGCACGTATCGAGTATTGTGAATTCACACCGCGAATCGATTCAATTTCGGCTTTGGAGATTGGCTGGCGATAAGCAATAATCGCCAATACTTCGGCTGTAGCTTCGGTGAGCTGCTCTCGTAAATCACTGTTCATGAAAGTAGTAATTAAGTCGGTGTGTTCTGGATTAGTGGCTAATTGAAACTCTGACCCAGTATTCAGCAGTACGACACCAGAGTTTTTGGTATACTCGGTTAGTTCGGCTAAGGCTGTATTAATCTCTGCTTCTGAAGCATTGGTAAATTTTACCAACTGCTTAAGCGTGAGAGGTTTGCTGGCTACGAATAATAAACTGTGAATTTGAGAGGTTAAGTGGTTCATTGATTGTTGGGGTTATGTTGATTCTGGTTTTTGCAAAGTAGGCGCATAGCGCTTGATTTTTACATCAGTAAAAAGTAATTCCTGTTCCACACTAAAGATTTGCTGTTTGATTAATTCTAACAAGGCGAGAAAAGTCACAATCACTTCATCTTTATTTTTAGCTTCGGCTAAGAGTTCGCTTAAGCTAGTTTCAATTTTATTAGCAAGTCGATTTTGTAAATGTGAGATTTTTTCTTGAATAGAAACTGCTTCTTTAACCCGTGCTTTTGGTAAGCTATCTAATTCTTTGAGTTGTTGCAGAACTTGTAGAATCGCGCTGTGTAGCGAGTTGTTGGTAATGCTGGGATCAGGAAAGAAATTGATGCGTTGGCTAAAGATAGCGCTGCGCGTAAAACTTTGCTGACGTTTAGCATCGAGTTGTTTGAGGAAGCGGGCTACCTCTTTGAATTGTTTATAAAGAATTAACTTTTCTGTTAAGTCTTCTTCTGGCTCTGCTTCGTCGTCTTCGGTAACTTCAAGGCTCGGCAGAATTGCTTTAGATTTAATCACTAACAACTTGGCAGCGATGTTTAAGTAATCGGCCAACGCAGTTGCCTCGATTTGTTCTAAATCTTTAACATATTGCAAAAATTGCTCGGTTACTTCGGCGAGCGCAATATCCGTAATGTTTAGTTTCTGATCTTCGATTAAAGAGAGTAATAAATCGAGCGGACCTTCAAATTGTTGGAGTTTTATTTTTGCCACTGTTTCTAAGGCGTAAGGCGTTTAACACCGCGGTACAAGAATGAAACATCGCGGATACTTTCTAAGTTAAGAAGTTTCATAATCATGCGTTCAGGGCCGGCACCGAAACCTCCATGTGGGGGACATCCATATTTAAAGAAGTTAAGGTAGAACTGTAATGATTCTAGTTCCATGCCTCGCTCTTTAGCTTGTTTAACCAGTACATCGTATCGGTGTTCGCGTTGTGCACCAGTTGTTATTTCAACACCATTCCAGAGCAAGTCGAAGCCACGTGTTAGTTCTGAGCCTTCTTCTAAACGCATATGATAGAAAGCACGAGTCTGATGAGGGTATTCTGTGATGAATACAAACTCATGGTTAAATTTTTCTTTAACATATTCTGAAATGCTTCGTTCTTCTTCAGGACTTAAGTCTCCATCTTTTTCTGAAGTAATCCCTTTTTCGGTTAAAATCTTT
>DAOLDG010000086.1:0-3084 GCA_035327465.1 Candidatus Doudnaibacteriota bacterium | reverse complement strand
AAACGGGGGTTAGAAGCTAATAATTTATTTCCCAC
Organism: Candidatus Doudnaibacteriota bacterium; assembly: GCA_035327465.1. Taxonomy (GTDB): domain Bacteria; phylum Patescibacteriota; class Doudnabacteria; order UBA920; family UBA920; genus UBA920. The sequence goes on along the minus strand of DAOLDG010000086.1, from coordinate 3,049 downwards.
CGCATGGATAAGATGGGTTTTCCCTAAACCAACCCCGCCATAAATAAACAAAGGGTTATACAAAGAACCAGGGGTTTTAGAAACTGCCGTACTAGCAGCATGAGCCATCTCATTATTTTTACCAACTACAAAAGTATCAAACGTGTACTGCTTTATTAATGAACTATTTACAGAGGTGTTTGTAGTTTTATAAACAACAGTGTTTTTACTATTTATTTCCGATTGTTGTAATAATGAACCTTGTTTATCGGTCGAAGATTTTAAATTCCCAATATGATATCTAATTTCTTTAACTTCTGGCGCCAAAGTCTTTAAAGATTTTAGTAAGTGGTTATGAAACTTGTTTTTTATCCACTCGTGAGTAAAAGTACTAGGTACCCCTACAACAATATAATCATCATTTTTTTCTACAATACCTGTATTTTTAAACCAAGTGATAAAGTTACCCTTACTAAGGTGGATTTCTAATGATCCGAGCATGGCCTGCCAAAGCTTTTGATTATCCATATTTTGGTGTCTATTAAGAAGTTTTTACAATAATTTCATTTTACAGGGCAGTTATCAACATGTAAAATAGGTTATTTTTATGCATAAATATGAGGAATTATTATGAAGCTGTGTAAAAGGTGTGGAAAAGCTGTGGGTTATATAGAAATTAGAGTTTTATAAATATTTCAACGACTAAAGTATTAATCACTTCATTGACTATTTCAAAAATTTTCCATATAATTCCATGGTAATCAACGAAATTTGGAAAGACTATTATGAAAAGAACTTATCAACCAAAGACTAAAAAAAGGCTTCGAGTTCACGGATTCCGTAAAAGGATGCTAACCAGAACCGGTCGCGCTACTATAGCCCGTCGACGCCTTAAGGGTAGAGCAAAACTAACCGTATAATAATGCTTTCTAAAAAACACCGCCTTGCTAAACATGCTGAAGTTGCCGCTACTACAGCCAAAGGGCGGAGTTTTTTTAGTAAATCCTTCGTGGTTAAATTTTTAAAAACACCCACAAACGATTTACGAAAGCTCACAGTAATCGCATCAGCCAAGGTTTCAAAAAGTGCTGTAATAAGAAATCGATTAAAACGGGTGGTGCGAGAAGAGTTTAGAAAAGTCATCAACAAGATTAAACCTGGTCAGTATGCAATAATAATAAAACGGAGTGCTACTCAAGTAACCTCCCAAGAATTAGCGCAAGAAGTGGTAGAAGCAATTAAAAACAGTAGAATTTTTAAATGACAACGATACTTATTTTTTTCATTCGGATTTACCAAAAAACCTTGTCACCAGACCATGGTTTGTTAAAAGCAAAATACCCATATGGTTTTTGTAGATTTTATCCGAGTTGCAGCGAATATGCAGTTGGGTCGTTGCAAAAACACGGCCTTACCAAAGGCGTCGCTTATTCTTTAAAAAGAGTAATTAAGTGCAACCCATTTACTACTCCTCAAATAGATAACCCTTAATTTATGTTTGGATTTTTTGTTACTGTATACCACGAAGCAATCTATCGCCCTGTCTTAAACTTAATGGTTGGGCTATATGATTTTTTACCAATTCAAGATATTGGCTTAGTAATTATTTTAGTTACGATTATTATTCGTATTATTCTGGCACCGTTAATGCATAAATCATTAAAAGGCCAGAAGGCATTAAGCGCATTGCAGCCAAAAATGAATGAGCTGCGGGAAAAATACAAAGATGATCGAGAGGCCCAGGCTAAGGCCATGCTTGAAATGTATCGGGAGAATAAAGTTAACCCTCTCTCCTCTTGTTTACCAGTACTTCTCCAACTACCAATTCTTCTAGCGTTGTTTCATGTTTTTCGCCACGCTTTAAACGGCAACCTTGATGGACTTTACAGCTTTATTCCTAACCCAGGATCAATTGACCCTTATTTCTTAGGATTGGTAAATTTGGCAAGCCCAAACTTTATTTTTGCCATACTTGCAGGGGCGGCTCAGTATTGGCAATCACGTATTATTATAAGGTGGCAAGGTAACCAACCTAGTACCGACGCTACTGCTCGAATGATGAACATGCAGATGACTTATGTATTACCAATCATCTCGGTGGTGATTGCTTGGAACCTACCAGCTGGCCTCCCACTTTACTGGGTTATCACCACCTTATTTGCTGTTGGGCAACAATATTACATACAACGTACTCATAAAACTCCAGAACAATTGGCCGAGGTTATAAAATAATATGGAAACCAACTACGAGACAATTGAATATATCCAGTCCGTAATTGTTAAGCTTCTCACTTTGGCGGGCTTTCGTCCGAAGGTTAAATATGAACACAGTTTCTCAAAAGGATTAATTTTTAATATTTCCATAGATCAACCCAAGTTATTGATTGGCAAACAAGGCGCAAATTTACAGGCCTTACAAACTATTGTGTTTGCAATAGTTAATCGTCACTTTAAAGATAGCCCCGAGCCAATAAGATTCACTCTCGATATTGATGACTACCGAGCTCAGCGAGAATATTTACTAAAACAACAAGTTAAAGAATCGGTTAGTAAATTAAAGCATTCCCCAGAACCAGTTCGTTTACCAGCGATGAGTAGGTTTGAAAGAAAATTTGTCCACAATTATTTGCAAGAGCAGTTTCCACACATCACTTCTTCTAGCGAAGGCCAAGAGCCAAACCGTAGAATAGTGATGAAAATATAAAAAACCTCTCAATACGAGAGGTTTTTAGTTATATGAATATTTATTATTTAACTTTAGTTCTATGGTGGGGTTATTATCTTTAAGGCACTACGACCGGAATTCTGGTGCTAGTTGTACCATTACTCGCTCGAGCAAAGACTCGCCAATTACCACTGCTAGGCAAATTATCCCAATCAAGAACATATCGCCACCCACCTCCACTACTAATTTTTTGCGCTGTGCCAATTGAGGTACCCGAACCTGTGTTGCCCGAAGAGTAATAAAAACTTACCGAACCAAATTCGGTACTACTTTGGGCCTCCAAAGTAAAACCAGAATTTATTGAATCGCTTTCTTGCGGACTTACCATCACTAACCCCCCACTAA
>DAOLDG010000085.1:0-3258 GCA_035327465.1 Candidatus Doudnaibacteriota bacterium | reverse complement strand
ACGGATTAGCTTGGTCTGGTGGCCTAGAAACCACACTCCGTACCGAGCCAATTACCCTCACAAACCGCACGACGTTGATTATTGATTCGGGTAGTCTCTTGCCTGGTCAACGAAATTTGCTCAATACAGAAGTAAGGCTTGGCCTCAATACTGGCCGGTTCTGCTTTGGTCCGAGAATCGATTTCACGCACCACATCTCTGGTATTGGCTGGACAAATATCAAGCGCAACAACTTTAGCGGGGGATTCTTTGTCCGCTATCAATAAATTTCGTTAGTCTCTTTCGCAGCCGCTCTCACGGCTGCTTTTTTCTTTGCCATTTTTAAGCTAGAATAAGCTCTATGACTTACGGCTTTTGGAAAAATTTACCTAAACCTTTTTTTGCACTCGCACCGATGTACGATGTCACGGACGCGGCTTTTCGGTTCATCATCGCCAAGTACGGCAAACCTGATGTCTCTTTTACGGAGTTCACCTCCACCGATGGCCTATCTAGCGACAAGGGCCGGCCGAAACTGCTGCATCATCTTAAATTTGATCCCAGTGAACAGCCAGTGGTGGCGCAGGTGTTCGGCGCACAGCCGGACAATTACACGACGACTGCGCAGCTCGTACGCGAGCTCGGCTTTGCCGGTTTGGATATTAACATGGGCTGTCCGGACAAAAATATCATTAAGAACGGGTCCTGCGCCGCGCTATTCCACACACCGAAACTGGCTCAAGAAATTGTGCTAGCTAGTAAAGCTGGGGCCGGCGAGTTACCGGTTTCGGTTAAAATTCGCATTGGCGATACTAAAATAGATTGGCGCAATTGGATTTCAGCCTTGCTCGAAGTGCAGCCGGCGGCAATCTCTATTCACCTGCGCACGCGCAAAGAGATGTCTAAGGTTCCTGCACACTGGGAATTAATGCCCGAGATTGTGAAATTTATTATTGGTGAAACTACAGAAGAGACCAGACCGATTATCATTGGCAACGGCGATGTGATGAATCTGGCCGAAGCGCGTGAGAAAGCGGCGGCCACTGGCTGTGACGGCGTTATGCTGGGCCGAGCCATATTTGGCAATCCGTGGTTATTCTCGAAAAGAACTGATGAACCTTCTCAGACTGAAAAAATTAATATCCTCATCGAACACATTGCGCTCTATGACAAAATGTTTGCAAACATTAAACACTATGACGTGATGAAGCGTCATTTCAAAGCTTATATTCAAGGTTTTGATGGTGCCGCCGAGCTTAGAGCTAAGTTATACGAAACCAGATCAGCCGAAGAATCTATCGCTATACTAAAAAACTCTGCCTGATGGCAGAGTTTTACTTTCGTTCTTCAAGTTCAATTAGATACCGTAGAGCAATAAAGCTAAGGATATTGATTATCAAACTGAGCACCGGCACAAAAGATGCAACATAGAATGCAAAAGGTTGAGTAAGTAAAATTGAAATCAAATTAGCACGGTAAATTCTACTGAAACCCTCTAATCGATTCTTGCGGAGTAAAACTAACCCTCGAACGACATACATCGCCGCAATGACTGCTGAACCCATTCCAATAACTACGATGAGTTGTTGTGTAAAAGTTAGTGTACCCAAAGTCCAGAAAGTTTGGAAAGAACTGATTATTAAAAAGCTTTGAATGAGCAAAAGAATAATAACTATTGGCGCAAACGATTTTGATTTTGCAAACTTAAAGAATTTCTTTTCCCACAATAAACTCACTTCTTCCATCCACAGCAGTGGCCGAATCTGCGTTTGATCCATTATATGCTGGAGCTGTTTAAATAACGACGCGTGCTTACCTGGTCGTTTCAATAATTTTTGCAGTCGTTTCTTCTCTACTTCATTAAACTGACTCAGAATCATCTCTTGAGACAACAATAACGCATTCACCGCGCGCTCCTCTTCTGTTAGTTTGGTTTGTTTATCTAATTCGCGAATCAAAAAATACAAACCGATGAAAAAGAAATAAATCAACATTGCGGTTGGCTGAAAAAAATAGTCGTTATCATGAGTGAGAAACTTGCCGAGCTCGTCAATGAACAAACCGAAGCCAAGGCCGCCAATGAGCGCCGCCAAATATTGAATGCGTTGGCCAATAAATGAGAAGAGCAAGATTAAGGCAATCAGCATTCCGAGCCCGCCCCAAAGCATGTGCGCGATGTGCAGACTTTCTCCTCCGAGCATGGGCCAACCGGTCAAAAATAAAAACGCGCGCGTAATAAGCACGGTTGAAGCCGCGGCGATAAAAAAGCTGTCTAGCTGGCGGCGCATTGAAATGTTACGAACAAAGAGCGGTTTCATTTGTTTTGGTTTTTGGAATTAGCTTCGAACTATGCAGTAATTTTTTAAATAAATCTCGCTGGTGGCCTCGACTGGGATCGAACCAGTGACCTTGGGCTTAGAAGTCCCCTGCTCTATCCAACTGAGCTACGAGGCCACGTCTTTCGGTTATTCTAACAAAAATTCGCCTAAAGGCGAATTCGTGGTGCACCCGACAGGATTCGAACCTATGACCTCCCGCTCCGCAAGCGGACGCTCTATCCAGCTGAGCTACGGGTGCGCGTACAATAAAAACTGGGAACAAAAACCTTTAAATAACTGCTAAATCGTACCACATTTCTCTAGAACTTTCAAGTCAGATGCGCTATAATATAGTCCTTGTATGCAAGAACGCGTCCAAAAATTTTTAAGTGAACAAGGAATCGCCTCCCGGCGCAAAGCTGAGGAGTTTATTCGTTCTGGCCAAGTCTCCATTAACGGTCGCAAAGCCAAGCTCGGCGACAAAGTTGATCCGGCAAAAGATGAAGTTAAAGTTTACGGTAAAGTGGTCAAGCGAAGCGAACAAAAAATCTATCTCGCCCTCAACAAACCCAAAGGCGTGGTGGTGAGCAAATTTGACCCACGTGGGCGCAAAACCGTCTTTTCCCTACTCCCCGAAGAACTCCGCACCAAGGTACACAATGTCGGCCGTCTCGATTACGACACCGAAGGACTACTGCTACTCACCAACGACGGCGACTTAACCCAAGAACTATCACATCCAAAGTATGAACACGACAAAGAGTACGAAGTCATCACCGATGCCGAGCCGCGCCCGGCACAACTCGAAAAACTACGCGACGGCATCGAGCTTCCCACTGGCTTAACCTCCCCTGCAAAAATTAAACAGCGCTCGGGCAAAGTTTATATCACTGTTCATGAAGGGAAAAAACGCCAAATTCGCCGCATGTTCAACGCTGTTGGTCTTGGTGTGAAAAATTTA
>DAOLDG010000084.1:0-3278 GCA_035327465.1 Candidatus Doudnaibacteriota bacterium | reverse complement strand
AAGGTCAGCTTACCAAACCCGATGAGGTATATTAACAGGGTGTTGGCTAACGAGATTATAACTATGGTTCGGAGTATCCAAGTTGACCAACTCTCCCTCATTTTTATGGTTTTCAGGGCTTCTTGCCGTCGAACCAGTGCATCCTGTGATTTTTCTTCTAAATAGCGTTCAGTTTCAAATATTACACGAGCATCAGGTTTATGGAAATTCTTAGTTTCCCTTACTATTTCATCTAAGTCAATATTAGCCATAGGTTCATTCCAGTCTACGCAATCGGTTCTTCATAACCTCTGAAGACACTCCAAATACTTGTGCTAATTTTATATAATCATTTTTTGAAAATGACAATTTATCTAAAGCTTCTCGTAATTTATCATCGGGTACAAGTACATTCGCTGCGAAACAGTTTGCTTCTTTTTCTTCGATAGTAGTAATTGCTGAAGGTGTCCTTAATAAAACCTTGAGGTATTTAGGTTCATGGCCTAGTAAAAAATGTCCCAACTCGTGAGCTACGGTAAATGTCTTTCTGTTGGGTGCATCTGCATTATTTACAAAAATAGTCTTAGAATCTTTATCTAAGAAACCCGCAACATGAGAATACTTATCAGGTAAATCGACCATCATCACTTCCAATCCTTCGTTTTGCGCGATATCAAAAATATTAACTATCGGAGTAGTTACTTGGTATTTTCTCAACACTTCATTTGCCTTATTCTTGGCTTTTAATACCCAATCTGGATCCATAAGTGTTTTCATTATACCACTAAAAAGCCAATCAAGCATTAACCCCTCCTTGTCCACAGGTTACTTGCTCTGAGGGTATAGTCGGGTTTGCCGCCCGAAGCTAGCATTTATTGTTAAGTCATGGTATTATTCAGGCACAAAGGAGGAAAATATGAGAGAACCATACATAGGTGTTACAGGGATTTTTACTGAATACGATCTAGCAATACTCTTAGGTTCGGCGTTTTCTGGGGGAAACACAGAATTTCCAGATGGCTATCAACTGATGGTTGGAGTATTAGCAAGTGGGAAAACTCTGGATGGAATTCCGAGCGAAAGATTCCCAAACCGATATCCAGCCATCGAATCAATTCCAGACTTGTTCGCTGCCGGGAATGACCTGCTCAACCTAATACATTTCAATTCCAGAGAACCAAACTTCTCGAGCCAGCTGGAAAAATTAGTTCGAGTATGCGGCCCCAATCTGGCTGGGTTTCAATTGAATATTTGTTGGCCAGACCCGATAGAAATTATGAAGTTCCGAGAAGCGGGACACGATCATGCCATCGTCCTGCAAATTGGAGAAAGCGCATTCAAGTCAATAGAAGAAGACCCGAGAGCTTTAGCTAACAAACTCGGCAACGAGTACAAAGGTTTAGTCGATTACATCTTACTCGACCCATCCGGCGGAGAAGGCAAAGAAATGGATATCTCGAGAACCGATAGTTATTTAGAAAAACTTTACGGACTAGAGTTAAACAATTCAATTCGTTTCGGAATCGCCGGCGGTCTTCACTCGGGTAACTTGGAAAAGATTCGACCTCTGGTAGAAAAATACGATTCGCTCTCGATTGATGCTGAAGGAAAGCTGAGGCATAAATCCGATGACACAATGAATCACGAAGAACTTCAGAATTATTTAATAGCAGCCAAAAAGCTGTTCAATCAGCAAGGAGGAAATCATGGAACAAATATTATGCGACGGATGCAACGTCCGATCACCACACGAACACAGGTGTCACGGGACAGATGGCCCAATCACAGTACGTGGTGATTCAATTAATGCCGGATGCCGATGCGAGCCCTGCCAAAAGCAACCCACAATGGAATCACTTCGAGAATGGGCAGAACAAGGTTATCCCAAAGACTTTGTATTCTCCTATTAACAGAACCGAGCCGCTCCCACGGCTCTTTTTTTATTTTGCTCGAATTCCATATAAAGCAACGCCGCACGCAACCGACACATTCAAACTCTCCTTACGGCCGTGCATGGGAATTTCTAAAATATCATCAGCTAAATCCAAAATCTTCTTAGTATTGCCTTTTGTCTCTTCCCCCAAAATCAAAGCAAGAGGAAATTTGGGTTTATAATCCTGAAGTCGTGTAGTTTTAAATTTCACATTATTTTCCAAAACTACAATCCGAACCCCTTCGGCTTTCAATTTTTTTACAACCCTAACCAAAGATTTCGACTTATCCCACTCCACAAACTGCTCTGCCCCCAACGCGACTTTAGAAATTTTATCGGCATTTTTTCCTTCTGGAGTGCCAGTATAACCAGTTAAATAAATCTTTTCCACGCCAAAACTATCGGCAGTGCGAAAAATCGCTCCCACATTATGTAAGGAGCGAATGTTATGAGCGATTAGAGTGATGGATTCCGTATAACCTGCATCCCGTTTCGCAACGTTTGTAGTTTCCGGAATAACAGTGGTCTTTTTCATGAAGTTCGACCTAATGGATTCTAGAATGGAAAGATTAAGTTAAAACTTTGCCACGATTCAAGACTTCGGTTACTTTTGCCACGATATCGTCGATAGATTGCTCGCTCTTAAGTAAATAGTCCGTTACTCCAGCTTCGAGAATTTTACTAATCGTCGCTGGGTCACTTAAGTTGGTAAGCATGATGGTTGGAATTTTTGCTAAATCGTCATTCGATTTCATTTCCCACACTACGCCAATTCCATCTAACTTGGGCATCATGATATCGAGCAAGATAACATCGGGTACATGTGCTTTAATTTTCGCCAATGCTTCTTCTCCATCCATAGCGGATTCGACCTGAAAACCAGCTTGCTTAAATCCATCGGCTAAAGAAGTAGCGATCATTTGGTCGTCTTCGGCAATCACAATTTTGGGCATTTGCTAAAAAATTAATAATTAAACTAATTATACCGACAAGTTAAGCAGTGGGCAAACTAAACGAAAAAGTCGAACCCAGATTTTCACCAGCGCTTTCCGCCCAAATTTTACCCTTATGGGCTTCTACGATTCCTCGGCTTACCACCAAACCAAGGCCAGTGCCTTTCCGATTGCTGTCAAAAGTTTTTAACTGCTTAAACTTCGAAAACAAAACAGCCAAGTCTTCACGACTAACCCCCAGACCTGTATCTTTTATGGCCACTACCACTTGCTTCTGCTCGGCATCCATTCCTAAATGCACATTCACTTCACCACTATCAGTGTACTTAATAGCATTAGAGAGTAAATTACTAATGACTTGCCCAATCCGCACTTTGTCACACTTCACCTTTACAATACCTGGGGTAATAAAA
>DAOLDG010000083.1:0-3283 GCA_035327465.1 Candidatus Doudnaibacteriota bacterium | reverse complement strand
CCCGCCACTACAACTTTGTTGGTTTGTAATGATATGCGGAGCTCGATTAATCGCTGGCTGCAGCGGTGTGGTAGCGTGATTTAACTTTGGTTGTGTAAAGTCTGGAGTCGATTTGGTATCAGCGTCCATTAACTGGGCAGAAGATTCGGCAGTTGCCATTAGGTTTTGAGCGGGCAAATTTAGTTGGATAGGCAAACCCTCTTTTGGAGTGGCCGCATTTACAGATAAAGTTTGATGACTGTGCCAAATTAGCCCACCTGCGAGGATTGGCCCCCCGCCCAATACTAGTGCGAACAATCCTAGCTTACCAAATAAACGACTATTCATAATCTTAGTATAGCAAATCTGGATTTTGGGAGAGATATGATAACATAAAGATAAGTAATTTAAGGAACCTTATGAAAAAACCTGCCCAACGTGAAGTGTGTGCAGTATTGCCTCCGCACTTGCGAGAAGATGATTTAGCTTGGTCTACAGGCCAGTTAGAAACTTTATTTAACATCCGCCGTGGGGGCTTTTCCAGCCAGCGATTATTGAAAATTATGAACGAATTTATTAGCGGATATCGATTTATTCGTCATTATAAGCGGGCGGTAAGTATCTTTGGTTCGGCGCGCGCTGGTTTCCATGAAAAAGTTTATCAAGATGCTACTAAGCTCGGTTTCGAATTGGCTAGTGATGGGTTTGCAGTAATTACAGGTGGAGGGCCAGGGATCATGGAAGCAGCCAATGCTGGAGCTTTAAAAGCTGGTGGCGAGAGCGTGGGATTGAATATTCAGTTACCCGAAGAGCAGCGTATAAATAAATTTGTGAACGAATCAACTTCGTTTCATTATTTTTTTACTCGTAAAGTAATGCTTGCTTCGGCTTCGCAAGTTTATGTATTTTTTCCTGGCGGTTATGGTACGTTGGATGAACTATTCGAAATGCTTACGTTAGTGCAAACTAAAAAAGTTTCGCCAGTTGGGATTGTATTGGTTAATAAAGGATTTTGGCAACCGCTCTTAAAATGGATCGACCAAACTATGTATCAAAAAGGCAAAGCCATTAGTAAAGCAGATTTAAAATTATTCACACTGGTAGATAGTGCAGACGAAGCTTTACTAGCAATCCGTAAGATGGCTAAGTATAAGAAGATTGGTCGTCGTGCACGAGAAAATTATTTGTTAGAGCAAAAGTCTAGGGCGGGTGTCAAAATGCCGCGCAAACGTCGGCAAACACCGGCGATTGCTCCAGTGAAAATTGTCAGTGGTCGTGCTAGAAGGCGTTAGCTATTAACTTACAGAAAGGTTAGTTATGGATTTTGCAAATACCAAAAAGAATTCGGAGTTTGTTTGGGCATCAGTATTTGTAAATTATATTAACCAGGCTCATGGTACGAACTATGAAATTAGTCCCGAGCTTGGCGAGAATTCGCCGATTGATATGCATTTGGAGTGTGCTCGTTGCACCGACCAGCATTTGGATTTACAACTTACTCATGCGGTTGAGGTTCCGTTTGTGGCTTTGCACGAACATAGCGCCATCGATTATAGCAAGCAACCAACCATGGAGGCGATCGATAGAAAAAAAGCTAAACTCGAATCACAAGCCGCAAAACTAGAAGAGATTATTTTGATAATTCAAGGTTATATGAGCAAAACCCAAGCCGAAACAGTGTTTCGCGATCCAGTGTTTGCAAAATATAAAACATACCCATTCGCAGGAATTTATTATGTGTCGCCACCCATGATTGCCGGCGAAACCGATGAGTATATGCAGAATGGCGTAGTAATTCCAATAAAAGATTTTTTTAATAAATAAAAGTCTCGTAAGTAGCGAGACTTTTATAATTTAATTCTAATTATTTTATCGTCGTTTGTGGCAGGTCTGCCACGACCGTCGCGGTTAGAGGTGGAAAAGTATAGGTAGCCATCGTGAACAGTTACTGCTCGGAGTCGGCCGAATTGTTCGGAGAATCGTGCAGTTACCGGATTTACAGAACTATTCGAGATCATGGTTTGATAAAGACTTTGGCCACGGAGACCAGCGAAATAAATAGTATTTTCAGAAATCGCCATGCCAGCTGGTGCCCAAGTGGTAGTTGGTCCAGAATGTACAACAGGGGTTTTCATACCTGCTCGTGATTCATCACCTTGGATAGTTGGCCAGCCATAATTGGCGCCGCGCTCGATTAAGTTGAGTTCATCCAGACCGGACGACAAGCCGCTGCGGCCGTGTTCGGTGCTCCAGAGCCGGCCTTGGCTATCCCAAGCGATGCCTTGTGGGTTTCTGTGACCGTAAGAATACACCGCGTTGTTAAATGGGTTATCTGCTGGGATTTCGCCTTCATCTGTAATGCGCAAAATTTTGCCCGCCAAAGAATTAGTATTTTGTGCTAAGGCTGTTTGCTGGGCATCGCCAGTTGCGATGTATAAGAATCCATCTGGCCCAAACGCAATCCGACCGCCATTATGATTGCTGGCCCCGGGAATATTTTCGATAATCGTTCGGTCTTCGATAAGTTGATTGTTGGTTAGGTGGTAGCGGACAACCTTGTTGGTGGTGTTAGTTGTTGTGAAATATAAATAGAGGAAATTGTTTTGGTTGAAATTTGGATGAATAGCTATTCCATGCAATCCACCCTCGCCAACCTGGCGAACTCCAGCAACAGGGAACTCTGCATTTTGATTGCCAAACAACTTTAATGTGCCGCCTCGTTCGGTAACTAACATATCACCGTTTGGTAAAAAGGCAATATCCCAAGGCACGGTTAAGCGCTCGGCAATAATTTCTGGTTCGTTGTTTGTGCTTTGCTCGGTTGGTGGTGTAAGGTTATCATTAGGCTCAAAAAGTTGCGGCACCACACGGTCGCGGGAAACCCAAATTATGCTGCCAATAATCACTGCAACCGCTAATAAAATTAACCAAATATTCTTCATAATACTATTGTAGCAAATTGACAAGCAAACAGCTTATGTCATGATATAGCTATGAATCAGTTTTCTGGATTTAGCCGAAAAGAGTTACAAGTTATTAAGCGGTTAAACACTCCCCAAAAAATTCAAGATTTTTTGGACAAGTTACCAATTAATTTTGAACCAGATGGCGACACTTGTTATTCACCACGCGCGGTTTTAAAACGCCAAACTGCTCATTGTATGGAAGGCGCGCTGTTTGCGGCCGCTTGCTTATGGTATCATGGCCACCCTCCATTATTACTCGATCTGGTTACTACTGATGATGACGATGATCATGTGGTGGCGTTGTTTATAGAGCGAGAGCGGTGGGGTGCGATTAGCAA
>DAOLDG010000082.1:0-3288 GCA_035327465.1 Candidatus Doudnaibacteriota bacterium | reverse complement strand
GGATTTTCACCAAAGCAGACGACGCGTTCTACTATCCTGCCCGTATAGTTTGTGAAGAAATCACTTCCCCAGACGGAGCTATGATGCCGCAACCAGCCGAATGTGCCGACCCAGACTACGAGGCCAAGGAGCGTGAAGCCGAGATGGATAGACGCTCCGCCCAGAAACAGCGCGATGCATCCCAAGCCTTAGCGATGATACTCATCGCCAGCCCAGTATTTTATTATCATTGGAAATTAGCCCGAAGAGAAGCTTAAAAATCCATGGAGTAGGAAACCAAAAAACGGCTCCCTCTCCACCACTCAACATCTTCTAAGAAAATACTGAGGTGCTTACCTGTCAAGATGCCTTTGCTCAAAGCGGCCTTAAACTTCAGTCCCAAAAAATCATTAACAAGTGGGACCTAACATCTTCTAATCATTTATGGTTTTCAAATTATAAATACCTATTCGATAAATTTAATTTGTGAATCGTAGAAAACTAGAAGATGTCGGGGCAGACCACTAAAGGAATTATATGAAAGTATCAAAGAGAGTTAAATCTAACCAAGAAGCTGTAGAAAAAGATAAAGTCTACACTGCCGAAGAAGCAATCGAGTTAGTTAAAAAAACATCTACAACCAAGTTTGTTGGTTCGGTGGAAGTTCATTTCAACACTGCTATCGATGCCAAGAAAACCGATCAAGCCATTCGCGGTGCAGTTACTTTGCCGCACGGTACTGGCAAAACCAAGAAGATTGCCGCTTTCGTCACCGAAGGCAAAGAAGCCGAAGCGAAAGCTGCTGGCGCCGAAATTGTTGGCGGCGAAGAATTAATCAAAAAAATTAAAGAAACCGAAAAGACCGACTTCGACATTGCGGTCGCCGAACCGGCGCTCATGCCAAAACTGGCGACTATTGCCAAGATTCTCGGTACTCGCGGCCTGATGCCAAACCCTAAAACCGGCACGGTTTCTGAAAACATTACCACAGCCATCAAAGAAATCGCTGGTGGTAAAGTTAACTTCAAAAACGACAATACTGGAATTGTTCATCAAGTAATTGGAAAGACAAACTTTGAAAGCGCCCAGTTACTAGAAAATTTGAAGAAACTTGCAGAAGCACTACACGCTTCAAAGCCTTCAGCAGTGAAAAAGAACTTCATTACAACAGCGACCATGAACGCAACTATGGGACCAGGAATTAAGTTCAAAATGTAATTTCAAAACAGCTCCAATCGGAGCTGTTTTAGATTTGCCAATTTCTATCGATTTTCGGTATACTTAGTCAAACTAATAGGAGGTGCTAGATAATGTCATTGGGCTTAACAGTAAATCATGCTAACCAACTAAAAGGAAGTACTTCGGCAATTGAAGGAGATTCAACAACGCTTCAGCTCGACAATGAAAGGGATTTCCGGCTAGTAAAACTAGTTAGCCAAAAAGACATGAACGCGTTCGAAACTCTTTACCAACTGCACTATAAGCGTACCTTCTTTCTCTCTCTACGACTTCTGTCTCATATTCATGATGCAGAAGATATTACTCAAGAAGTGTGGTTAAATGTGTATCGCAAAGCCAAAACCTTTCGCGGAAAATCGGCATTTACAACTTGGCTTTACCGACTAACCATCAATCGAGTTCTCATGCATTTTCGGAAAAACTACGTTCGAAACGAGCGAGCGTGCGGTTCACTCGACAAAGATTGGAGTCATAACAAGTATCCAAAAAACTTCATTGTGAAGCCGAACCAATTAGCGGTCGATGATAGGCTCCGCCTCGAAGAAGCAATCAAGGGTTTGCCCAACAGTTGCAAAAATGTGTTCGAACTCTATTATATAGATGGCTACAAACACAATGAGGTAGCTAGAATTCTTGGCTTTTCTGAAGGTGCGTCTAAATCACAAGCGCACACAGCAAAGATGAAAATTCAACATTTTTTAACTGAACAGGTGAATAGAATATTGATTCCTAAGCCCCGTCTACTTAAATAGTAGGCGGTTTTTATTTTTATATCGCACATTGTTTAATAGTTTACCCATCACTCAAGATATAGTAAAATGACGACAGAATTAATATTTTTGATATGATTTTATCCGATTCCGACATCCAGAAAGCCCTACAAACAGGGGTAATTACTGTCGAACCGCTATTCCCAGGCGCGATTCAGCCAGCCAGCGTAGATTTGCACTTAGGAGCCGATTTTTTAGTATTCGACGCTGCACACCACGCCTACATCGATCCAGCTGAACCAATCGACGATATGATGAAGCCAGTCACGATTAACGAGGAGAAACAATTCATTTTGCATCCCGGCGAGTTTGCGCTAGGACTTACTTATGAAGTGGTTGGAGTTTCCGATTCAATGGTTGGCCGCCTGGAAGGGAAGTCGAGCCTGGGAAGAATTGGATTAATCATTCACGCGACGGCTGGTTATTTAGATCCAGGCAACAAACTAAAGATGACGCTAGAGCTGCACAACATTTCTGGCCTGCCGATTAAGCTGTATTACAAAATGCCGATTGCGCAAATGTCGTTCACTCCGCTGTCCAGCAAGGCAGATGTGCCTTACGGCGCGCACACCATCGGCAGTAAATATTATGGGGCGCTCAAACCGCAAGCTTCGCAATATTACAAAAACTTTCAGAACAATAACGCGTGGATGAATTTTAACTAATGGCGATTTGGAAAAAGACTGAACAACCCATAACCCAGCCTGGAAAATTCATCGTCATCGAAGGTGCCGACGGAACAGGGAAGACTACGCAAGTGCAATTGCTAGCCAAAACTTTAGGAAGCTATGAATACAATGGTGTAGTCTTTGACTTTCCTCAATATGCGGAAGTTTCGAGTGCGTTACTAAGCAACTATCTCAAAGGCAAGTACGGTCAACTCAACCCTGAAGCTGCTTCAATTCTTTATGCGGTGGATAGATTCGACGCTAGCTTCGCTGTCCGTGAGCACCTTAAAGAAGGTCGGATCGTCCTTGCTAATCGGTATGTTAGTTCTAACGCCGGTCATCAAGGAGCTAAGATCAACGATGCCACCGATCGTATTAAGTTCTTCAAATGGCTCGACCATTTAGAGTTCACCACATTTAACATCCCTCGTCCCGATTTGACCATCATTCTTCACCTCCCGGTAGAAATGTCTCTGGATTTAATCAAGAAGGGGCACGAAGCAAAAGGCACTCGCCCCGACCTGCACGACCAAGACTTGGAGCACTTGCAACGGGCCGAGCAAGTCTATTTAGAAATTGCAGAACTCTTCCCTAACACTAAATTAGTGGAGTGCTCGGAAGATGGTCGTTTG
>DAOLDG010000081.1:0-3401 GCA_035327465.1 Candidatus Doudnaibacteriota bacterium | reverse complement strand
TTATTCGCAAGGTACCGTCAAAATATTCTTCCCTTGCAAAAGGAGTTTACAATCCGAAGACCTTCATCCTCCACGCGGCGTCGCTGGATCAGGCTTTCGCCCATTGTCCAAAATTCCAAACTGCTGCCTCCCGTAGGAGTCTGGACCGTGTCTCAGTTCCAGTGTGGAGGTTTCCCCTCTCGGGGCCCCTAACCGTCATAGCCTTGGTAAGCTTTTACCTTACCAACAAGCTGATGGTGCCCAGGCCACTTCCTTAGCGTCTTGCGACTTTAGCCAACATTTTCCAAACTTCGTGAAATTCTTTTCTTTAAATTTCCCACATTGTTGTGGTACTTTTTAAGTTTTTTCTCTCTGACTATGGCATCATGTTTTGAAAAGTAAGCTTCATAATAAACAAGCTTCCAAGGTGCATATCTCTTGGTATAAATCGACCTGCCTTGGTTGTGGTAGATGATTCTTTGCTTTAAATCGGCAGTGAAACCGATATATAAGCTTGTTGTTTTATTACTTTTCAAAACATAGACATAGTACATAAGATACTATTCTATCACAAAGGCTAGAAAATGTTGGCCACATTGAGAATTGCTCCACCTTTCGGTGGGTTATGCTCAACTAGAGGCATGTTCCTAGGTATTACTCACCCGTTTGCCGCGGGTCTAAACCCGCTCGACTTGCATGTCTTAGGCACGCCGCCAGCGTTCATCCTGAGCCAGGATCAAACTCTTAATTTAAAACCGTTCCTCTCTAGCATTTAGTCGCAGATCCCCGCTTAGCGGAGCCTGCTTCTCGTTCGCGCTGGGCTTTGCCCAAATGCTCACTTACTAAAGATAGAGGTTCACGAGAGTTCGTTCTCACGCCTACACACCAAAGTGTTAGCGCTTCAGGAGAACTGGCGATAGATTTTTTTATAAACGTTCTATCAAACGTTTGAAGTATTATTTCACCCATACACCACAACTCAAAGAGTTTGGTGTGTGGGTTAACTCAAAAAACTTGACGTAATCAATTCCCATACAAACAGACGCTAACTGAGCAAGCTCAGTCAACTTCTCTTAAATTTGGTCGCGAATTAGGTAAACCTGATCGCTCCCCGTTTGTGCTGGCAAAGCCAGACACTCACTTACTAAGTTAAACTTAGTTGTATAGGCGACAATCTACAACCACAAATAAATTTGTGGCATAGTTTTGTACAACATTTCAATCACTATACAGTTGTCAAAGGACTGGTTCTCTTTCTATACTAGCGCTCGGAATCTGATTGAAGTTAGACTCGTCATCGCTATGCTTCTTACGAAGCTGATAGTAGTGTGATTTCAATGTGCTCTTACGAGCTCATTGGGAGTATAAAAAACACTCAAAGTTTCCTTTGAAGTGCTCGATTCCCAGATTACTCTGGCCCTAGATAATCTCCGACATTTTCATTTTACTATGCGTGAAGCGCTTAAGGGGCGCTAATTTTGCTAATAAAAAAGGCTTTCATTAGCCACTATAGAAAATGTTGGATACATCTAAGTGGAATTGAGGTCGTGTGCTTTGTAAATCTCCTTATAGGATTACTAATTAATCCTCTACTATATTAATAGTTTCGCGAGGGCTTGTCAAGGGTTTTTCAAGAATTTTCCAAACTTTTCCAGAGATATCTTGCTGCCGTGGTGCGGTGCGGGACCCACCGTTTAGATATCCGCTCCAACTGACGTTCTGTGGGCGGAGTTTTCATGTTATACAACTTTTGAATGGCATTGCGGAGCCCTAAATCTCCGGTGGAAAACACGTCTGGGCGCCGCAAAGTAAACATCAAAAACATTTCCGCGGTCCAGCGGCCGATACCTTTCACTTTAGTGAGTTCGTCGATAACGGCTTCGTTATCTAATTTATGGAGTGAATTAAGTTTTAACTCCCTTGAAACGATTCGTGCGGAGAGGTCTTTAATATAGAGAGACTTTTGACCAGAAATGCCGACAGCGCGGAACTTGGCCAGTGATAGTTTCAATACCGCTTCTGGTTTGGGAAATTTAGATCTAGGAAAGAGCGCCACGAACCGAGCAAAAATAGTATCGGCCGCTTTCACAGAAAGCTGCTGGGAAATAATTGCCTCCACGAGTGCTTCGAAATGTGTGCGCGGCAGACGCCGGTGTGGTTCTAGTTTGTATTTCTTAAATAGCTCGGCGAACTTTGGATCAACCAAGGCTAAATGTTTTTCCGGTGTTATCTTCATAAATAATTTCCGGCGCGGCTAACGCACTTACCGTGGTTGGCATAGCCGATTTTGTTGTACGGGTCTTAGTAAGAATTTGCTTCATCGCCTTCTGGACTTCTGCAACATCCAACTCCTGATGAATGTGTTGCAAGAAATCCCACAGCACCTTGGCATCGTCAAAAGCGCGGTGCCGATTGTTGATTTCAAAGTTAAACCGTTCGATAATCGCTGAAAGGTTGTGGCGTTTATGCTCTTTATATAGCGCGCGCGACAAGCGCACGGTGCACAGTCGATCGAGATTGAAACGATAACCCAAGCGGCGATACTCTTCTTTGATGAAGCCGTAATCAAAGGCGGCGTTATGGGCGACGAACACGGCGTCCTCGAATTTGGTTAACAAGTCGTCGGCAATATCGGCAAAAGTTGGCGCGCCTATTAAATCGCGTTCGCGCAAACCAGTAATCTTGGTGATGAACTCAGGAATCTCCACGCCGGGATTAACTAAAGTCTGAAACTCTTCCACAACCTCGCCGCGCTCCACGCGCAAGATGCCCACCTCGATTACGCGACTAAAAAACGGGCTACCGCCAGTTGTCTCGACATCAATGATTGTAAAGTTTCGTTCCTGAAGCATCGAATCTTAGTATAGCAAAAAGCGCCCGTGGGCGCTTTTAAAAAATTATTGAATAATCTTATCGATGATTCCATATTTCTTCGCATCCTCTGGTGTCATAAAGAAATCACGTTCTGTATCTTGTTCAATTTTCTTTAATGTCTGACCAGTGTGCTTGACCATAATCTCGTTAATCTGATTTTTAATACGGAGCATTTCACGAGCTTGTATTTCTACGTCGGTCTGTTGACCTTCAACGCCACCCATAACTTGGTGAATCATAATGCGAGCGTTTGGCAAAGCGTAGCGCTTGCCTTTGGCGCCAGCAGCTAACAACACGGCAGCAGCAGAAGCCGCCTGCCCCAAACAGATGGTCGCCACATCGGCTTTCACATGCTGAATGGTGTCATACATAGCCATGGCCGAGGTGACACTGCCACCCGGTGAATTAATATAAAGCTTAATTTCGTCCTTGCTGTTCTCGGCATCCAAGAACAATAGCTGGGCAATGAGCGTATTGGCGACTGCATCATCAATTGGCTCACCTAAGAAAATTATTCGCTCTTTAAGCAAACGGCTGTAAATATCATA
>DAOLDG010000080.1:0-3484 GCA_035327465.1 Candidatus Doudnaibacteriota bacterium | reverse complement strand
TAGAATCTCTTCGGTATCCGTAGCCATAATTTGTAAATCACGATAGGTTTGGTTGGCTGGCCGTGGAATGGAAAGTTGCAAATACTCCGAGTCGTCTGGTTGACTAAATTGAACTTGACGAATTTGCCCAGTGCTAAATAACACACCTGTAATCAAAACTGGTGCGATTAATCCAGCCACCACCACGGCAATCGCGCTCCAGCGACGGGCCATCACGTATCGATTGATGCGTATAAACCCGCGGGCTAACGGCCACAGAGTATGCACGTCGTCTTCATCTTTTAACTCTTGTCCAGCTTCTGGTTTAATATACCGAGCGCCAAGCCAAGTTAAGAACATTAGTGGGATAAAATACGAAGCAATAATCGCTGGGAAAACTGTGTAAGGAATATAAATGATGAGTTTACCGAAAGTTCCCGAAACCACCGCAAACGGCAAAAATACAATCAGCGATGTAACCGTAGCAACAAACAAACCCAATCCCACCACATCCACAGCGCGCAGAACGGCCTTACCTCCCCGCTCGCCAATGTCCATATAACGACGGATAGATTCTAATACTACAATCGCTGGATCGACTATAAGACCTAATACCAAAACCAGCGAGAACAATACCAAAGTGTTTAACTGAATCCCAAACATCGCTAACACCAAAAAGGTAAACAAAAACGATAGCGGAATGGACAACAAGGAAATAATCGCGGTGCGCCAATCTAAAAATAACAACATCGCAATAAGTAATAACCAAGCGCCGCCAAACAAGATGCCTAAATACCCAATTGGATTATTGGTCCCCCACTTACTCCCCAAAGCGCCAGCAATGATTTCATCTACCTGAGCTTGAGATTGCTGGGCTTGATTTAACACAATTGCATAATCAACCGATTGATTGGCAAGATTTGCAGACTCAACAGTCTCTTTTACTTTTTTATTTAGAGCCAAGATGTCGGTACCACTCTCTACGTCTATCTCGTACAACAACGCAGGCTGGATTTTAAACTGATTAAGATTTGCCGCAAAAAATCCAACTCGATGAATACGGTCGCCATTATCAACCCCTAAATACACAGAAGCGATATCGGCCAACTGGCGTACATCTCCATCGGGTAAATTAATTCGCAACGCACGCAGCGCTTCTAAATCCGCAAGTGCGGACTTAGCTACCACTGGTACGCGCTTGCCATCGATTAAGGCTTCTCCAAGCGGAAACGCAACACTCGCATTCCGAATCTGCTCAATTATCTCCGGCGACTGATACTGTGGTCCGAGCTCAATATAAATCTTTTCCTCAATTCCAGAAATTTCATTTACGGACGAAACACCTTTAATGGCCAATAACTCTTCATTCAAACTTTCGGCTTCTTGGCGCAAGGATAATAAATCGGTGCCACCACTCACAGCTAAAAAGAATGGTGCAATGCCAATTTCTGGAATCACTACTTGCGGAGTTACCCCTTCTGGTAAATCCAATACATCAATTTTCGCGCGGGCTTCTTGTACCGCCAAAGACACATCGGTGTCATTATCATAATTAATAATTACGATCGAAAGATTGGTTTGTGATACAGATGTAGTTTCGGTAATACCGGGCAAGTCTTTCACTGCTTGTTCAATTGGCCCGCTAACCGAATTGCGAATTGTATCTGGCCCAGCGCCAGGCACCACTGTGGTAACCAGTGCCATTGGAATCTGTACTTCGGGAAAGCCCTCTACCCGCAACCGGGTAAATGCTCCAACCCCACCCACAATCAAAATTAAAAACAACAATACAGTTAACTGTGTGTTGCGCAAAAAATAGTTTACAAACCGGTAGGTAAAACCAGTCTGACGACCATTGTTATTTTTAGAATTTTCCAACATTAAATATAAAATTTACAAATTAAAAATAGCTTATTAATATAGCTATTTTGGGTTTAACAGTCAAGTATTTTACAAATCGCTGTTATCCGAGATAAATCGTCCTAAAATAATTAAGAATAAGATTGGCAAAATGAGCCAGATGAAGTTACTATTTTGATGAGCGAACATTAACATAATTAGCGGTGAAAAATCGTTGATTACCTCTAGGGGCAAGTAGCCAATGACAATATTAATCAACAGTCCAATCTGTAAAATGGAAAATATTAAACCAAACCCGATTGAACTAAACTTGCGGCCATCAATTGAAGTGCGAAACGCGTACTTACTTAAGAAGATAAATAAAATAATAAACAGAACTGCAAAAGCTACTAGTTGTTGTAAAGTACCTGTAGTAATCTCTACTCGCTGTGATACAGCTTCTGTTAAAAATGGCATCTCAATGACTAATAATTGTGCCATGTAAGTGCTCACCAAGATAGTAAGAATGCGGCCGCTCCCTGCAGAAAATGCATAAATTACACTGGCAACCAGCCAAAACAATAAAATAAACAGATCCCACGATGGCGTATGCCAGTTGAAGGTTTTAAATAATTCTATTATTGTTCCAAAAAATTCCACTTTGTTTCTATAAGAAGTTTTCTACATTATAGCATGGATTTGCTTTGCTATTGCTTCTGTTTGGTGTTCATGCATATTACTACTCCGCCTGATGGCGGAGTTTATTTAAAAACTATCTTTAATGTTTTCCCAGAAGCTTTTATTTACTTCCACGCTTTCGCCATTTAGCTTGGCTAACTTTTCAATAAGCTCGGTTTCTTCTTTGGTTAATTTATGAGGTACCACCACGCGTGCTGTCACAAACAAATCACCTCGCTTATTAGAATTAACCAACGGCACGCCCTTGCCAGCAATCCGAAAGACTTTCGCTGGTTGAGTACCGCTAGGAATTTTTAATTCAATCACACCATCTAGAGTGGTAAGCTCTAATTTTGTCCCGAGTGCTGCTTGTGTAAAGCTTAATGGTAAATCTGTGTATAAATCGGAGCCACGACGTTGAAATTCTTTATGAGGTTTTACTCGAACTATTAAATACAAATCTCCAGGCTTAGAACCACGGTAGCCAACTTCACCTTCACCGATAATTCGTACGCGCTGACCATGATCAATGCCAGCAGGAATTTGCACTTCAATAGTTTTTTCTTGCCGCTTAATTCCAGAGCCACTGCAAGTATCGCATGGCACTTCGGGCACTTTTCCGCTTCCCTCACAACGATCACAAGTTGTAGCTGTAGCAATATTACCTAAAATCGTCCTACGCTGGGTGTGAATTTGGCCTTGACCATGACAAACCGAGCAAGTGACAACTTTTGTGCCTGGTTTAGCCCCATCACCACCGCAAGTCTTACACGCATCTTTCTTTTCTAAAGTGAGGCTCTTTTCAACTCCGAACACGGCTTCTTCAAAACTAATAGTTAACGGCATCTCTAAATCGATGCCACGTTCACGACGAGCCTGCCGAGCTCTTTGAGAACCAAACAAATCCCCAAAAATATCTCCTAAATCAAACTCGACCCCCGAACCACCGAAACCAGAAAAGTCGAATCCGCTAGCGCCAAAACCTCCG
>DAOLDG010000079.1:0-3615 GCA_035327465.1 Candidatus Doudnaibacteriota bacterium | reverse complement strand
AGCAGCATCGGCTTGGGTGTTAGCAATGATACTTGTTGTGGCAGCTCCTCTCTGTAACACAACATTACCATTGTTATCAATTTTTAATCCCGGATCGAAGTAGAATGGCTGAACAAATACCATTACCATACCGCTGCCATTATCACCGCTTAAAGCCTGACCAACTACCATACCCGGACTTGTCGCCCTCATCCCCTTCCCTGGTTGGGTGCCAGAAGTGGTAATATAATCACCTGCTAAAATGGTGCCATTCTCGGTTGTGACCTTCACAAGCACGCGCCCCTTCAAAGCAACTGGTTGTGGGTTTTGGGCACCACCATCTTTTACTGCCTTACCGAAAGTTTGATATGGAGAGGTGGAAACAATACCAATCATTTGATTATCGTATGATTGTGTAGATTTTTTAAGTACCGAAATAGTGTGAATTGAAGTTGTGCCAGTTTCTTCGCCGGTGAATGCGTTAAAGTTCTTTTCTGTGTAAACAAAGTTTTCATCTGTTACCGAAACAATATCCCCTGCTGTGACTCCTGGTTTGGTTTCGTACCATTCTGCAATGTCACCAGGCGCGGCACTACAAGCAACCACATTCCGATTTGTGTCGGTGGCAGTATCTACATCGGTGCCGCTGTGACATAAGCCATTGGTGGTAGCAGTGGCATTCAAATTCAAGTTTACGATGCCTGCAGAGCTAACCGAAAACTTACTGGTGCCTGCAACTTGGAAATCGGCAAAGTTACCGCTAAATGAGCCCGAATTATTTCCAAAATTCATAATCAATCCTGTACCTGTGAAGGTAGAAGATTCTTGATAGATACTAACTAAGTCTGTATTTTCTACTGTATTCGAATAAGCCCGAATCGCGTTACCAACATCTTCCTGACCGCTTACTTGATTTAAGTAAGCAAACACCGCAGCTGGTTGGCTCACTCCACCAGCTTGTGCCGTAGTTTCGGCATGGATACCAAAGGTCTTGCCGAAAGTCGCGATACCAGTATTGATGCCATTATTGTTGGTGCCACTATAAGCTTGTACTTCCAAACCACGAACTACTTGTCCACTAGACAGTGAAGTACTGTCGGTCATCCTAATAAATTGCCCAACATGAGTTCCTGCGCTGCCGCTACTAACTGTGTTAAGCAGTCGGTTACCGAATTGAAAACCAGACGCGGTACTGTTATTCATCACAAGGTCCTGCAAAACACCCGCCACAGCAGAAGCTCCGCTAGTCGTAACTGTGCCACTTCCTACTTTGAATCGACTGGTGCCGTTTACTTGGAAATCGGCGAAGTTACCTGTAAATGAACCGCCGCCATTGGCCATGTTCATAAATAGAGCGTCCCCAGTAAAAGTGGAAGTTGAGTGATTGAAACCGAGCAATCTCCCTGAAGTTGCCGATGTGGAGCCAAGTGTCATGGCAGTTTGAGTGGTGAGAGAATTCCAATTCCAAGTTTGAGCAAAGTTTGCATTGTTTATAGTGTTCGTCCCGGTTGCCGCTGTGATATCGGACAGTGCTCCGCCACCACCGCCGCTTCCGCAAGCACTACCGGTGCCGGAGATTACACCAGAGCTGTTAGCTTGCAAACACTGTGTGGAGCCGGTGATATTAGTTTGGATGTTTCCATCGAATCGAACAACGCCATCATCCACCCAAAGCGCGTATGCATTAGTAATGGTTTGGTTTGTCCCAGCAGCAGGCGCGTTCTGAATGTAGACTGTAGCGGCATTAGTGGTAGTCACACTGCTGTTCGTGGCCGCCAAAGTTGGTTGAGCAAAACTATTAAAGACAGCGTTGGTGGCAGTGCCACTAGCAGCAGTTGAAGAATCGGTATAGGTAGCGGCAGTGGCCTGCAACTGAATACCATTTACTCCCCAGGCCGCCAAAGTTTGATTGCCAGCCAACTCTAAGCGAGCGTCTGGTGAATCAGTACCTATCCCTACGAAATTATTTGTATGAGTAATAGTCATTGCTGGGGTTCCCCCAACAATGTCACCAGATATTCCACCACCTGGATGGAAAGCTAAGTTAATTCCTGCGTTTGAATACACAGCGTTTGCATTTGCTGGGCTGTTCCTACTCATACCTCCCCAAAATAGTGATAAGGCTGATTCACTAAGCACACGACCAGCATTCATATAAACACCATATTCCGAAGATGTGTTCCTTAAACTAATTGGGTGAGTTGCAGGGCCATATAAAGCTAACGCGTATGAGCCAGATGATGAAGTGCTAATATATGGAACGTCGCCACCAGCACCGACCCTAAGCACATCATCAGAACCAGATTTAATGTTAAATAAAGAGTCGGGAGTTGCAGCGCCCAAACCTAAACGACCAGCAGCTGTTAAAGTCATCTTGGTAGTTAAGCTTTGCGGTGTGGCGCCAGAGCTACCAGCGTCTGATGTTCGGAAAACAATACTACCGCCCGCCGCATTACCAGTAGCAATACCTCCTGCTAACTGCAATGCCGCGCCGGCAATATCTGTTCCACTACCACCAGTAGCATTAATAGTCACGCTTTGAGGTGAAGAGTTCGTAATACCATTGCCTATATAAGCATTCGAGATTGGGTTATAAGCCCCTCCTAATAACAGCTGATTAGAGCCCGATGGAGAGCTGCCCCCACCAAGGACGATACTACCTGACTGCGGAGTAATATCTTTCCCTATAAAAATTCCATCACCGATACCGCTGGCATTAATTCCGTTACCAATAGCCACAGTCGAGTTACCTGAAGAGATTGCATATCCAATGGAAATACCACCTGCAGAAGTGGCTAATCCACCTAAGGCTACCGAATAATTGTCCGTGGTCGAGGATTCTCTTCCAACAGCTAAAGAGTATTCTCCACTTGCGGAAGAAGAGCTTCCTAGCGCTGTCGCATTATTACCTGCCGCAACGCTTCCCGCACCAAACCTTTCACTACTACTGCCTGCCCCAGGACAAGACAAGCTACCATTAGTACCAGAAATAGAACAAGCTGTTTGTAGGGCGTTAAGACTGCTTCCACTGCTCCCCGCAGGAGCATACTGGAATACTATATTCCCACCCACACCGGTTCCAGTTCCGCGGCCACCGGCGATATTAATTGCCGCGCCGGCAATATCTGTTCCACTACCACCAGTTCCGTTGATTGTGTAAGCGGTTGGTGATGCATTAGTAACACCTTTTCCAAAGAAGATATTATTAATTGGATAAGAACTAGAACCTGCGACAAATTGATTAGTGGCCGTATTGATCGCCGAGGTGCCGATTACAATGGAACTTCCGAAGTCAGCTGTAGCCGAGTCACCAATTGCAATTCCATTCGCGCTCCCATTGGCAACTGTTGCCAAATACCCTATGGCTATACTACTACTCGCAGAACTACCGACACTCGCGCCATTACCAACAGCTAAACTAAGAGATGAACCAACAACAGTCCCTGCTCCAAATCTTTCAGTGCCTGGTCCTCCTGTACCCGGAACGCTTAAGGTATCACCGCTTGTGGCAGGGCTTATTATAGTACCGCCACGGGTCCAGTACCCAATAGTACCGCTGGTTGGTGCAGTTGTGGTAAGAGAACCATTACCACCACTAGTATAGAGAGCGCCGTTTGTTGTTAGTGCTGAGAATTG
>DAOLDG010000078.1:0-3687 GCA_035327465.1 Candidatus Doudnaibacteriota bacterium | reverse complement strand
ATCTGGTAAAACTAGATATCTTAGTGGCAGGGGAGGCTGTAGAAGCTCTTTCTGCTATTGCTCATCGCAGCTCGGCAGAAAACGAAGGCCGCGCATTAGTTTCTAAGCTCAAAGAGCTCATTCCTAGACAACAGTTTGAAATTGCCATTCAAGCCGCTATTGGCAGTAAAATCATTGCTCGCGAGACAATCTCTGCTTTACGAAAAGATGTCACAACTGGCCTCTACGGTGGCGATGTAACCCGTAAAATGAAAGTCCTAAAAAAGCAAAAGCTTGGTAAAAAGAGAATGAAAAAAGTTGGTAAAGTAGATATCCCGCAAGAGGCATTTCTGGCTGTATTAAAAAAATAATTGCCTTGCCAAAATTAATTATGAAATTAGTTATATAAAATTTTATCTGCAATCTAATCACAAACTATGCGTAACCGAGAACGATTACAAAAAATTCTAATCATTGTCTCTATCTTAATTATCGCTTCAATGGTGAGTACTGTTTTCTTATTAAGTTTTTAACATGAGCTTAAAACTTAAAGAAATGGAGCATCTGCGGCAAGTGTATCGCCAAACCAAATGGGTGTTACTACAACCAGTGTTGTTAAGTACTTTTACTGTATTATTGCCATGGTATTTTATCTGGCGCTACGAACTTAGCGGTTGGGTGATTACCTTATTCTGGATTTGGGCTCTATTAGTTGCTCTTCACTTAATTAGACACCTCTTCTTATGGTATATGAATACTTACGTAATCACTAACTTTCGCTTACTGCATTACGACCAAACCGGTTTATTCAACCGGACAATAATAGAAACCCCGCACGAACGAATCTTAAATGTTAGTTTTAAAACAGAAGGATTGTTTTCTGCAATATTTGGCTTTGGCAATGTAGTTGTGCAAGTTGTGGGTCTGATTGAGCCAATGATTATGAAAAATGTAGCCAATCCCTTAGAGATTAAGGATTACCTTTGGGAGATGCATAGCCGCACGGTTGAAAATCAGAACCAGTTTAAACCAGACGATATTGAACACATTCAAGAACGTATCGGATATACGAAGCGTAACCAGAAACTATAAGTATGAAATTACCAAGAGTCTTACAATCGAAATTATTTTTTGGAATTTTAGTAGTTGCGCTAATAATCGCCCTCGCGTTAGAATACAAACAATACAGCGAGCGCAGGGAAATCGATCAAGAAATCGCCGAATTACACGAAGAGGAAAGACGGTTAATCGAAGCAAATCAACAATTAGAGCAATCTATTGGCTTTCTGTCTTCGCCTGAATACCAAGAAAAGTTGGCCCGCTTACAGCTTAATCTCAAAAGGCAAGGCGAAATAGTAGTAAACTTTCCAGTTGCCTCCACAACCGAACAAACAGAACAATCAATCATAAACCAGCCATCTAATCTTTATAAGTGGTGGGAATACATCTTTATTAATTAAGTATTATGACTAAAGAAGCAACAACCGAAGTAGTAGCAACTAATAACCGTCGCAAAATTATTCTTGGACTTATTTTTGCAGTAATGCTCGGAGCAGGGTTTATTATCTGGCTTTACACCGGAACTCTTAGCAACGCCAAGGAGTCAATTTTCAAAACCTTACCTTTACCAGTAGCAGTAGTAGATAGTAGGGTGGTTTCGAGTAAACAACTTTTCGAACGAGTAGATTTAGCACGAGACATATTCACTTCCAATGGGCAAGTCCCTGATACTCTCACTAGCGATATCTTAGATCAACTCATTGAAGTTCGCAAAATGGAAGCTTTGGCACGCAAGCATGATGTTACTGCCACCAATACCGACCTCGAAAATGCCTATTCTTATGTACTGCAACAGATTCCCAACCAAGACGAAGCAGTGCTTAAAGATGAGCTGGAAAAGGTTTATGGGATAAGCATCGAACGATTTAGAACCGAGATATTATCACAAAGCGTAACTCGGGAAAATCTTTCCCTTTGGTTTAATAGCAGGGAATCGCTGAATACCGCAACCTACACAGAGGCACGATCCATACTCAAACAGCTCGATGAGGGGGCAAACTTTGACGAACTAGCAAGAAAATTTTCTGGAGATTTGAGCAGTGAACCTTTTGCAGGCGACAGCGGGTTTGTAAATTATTCCGACCTATTGCCAGAATTCCAAAAAGTAGTCACAGACCTAGCAATCTCCGATAACCAAGTAGTCCCGAGCAGATATGGAATTCATATTCTGCGAATCAATGCAATCGAAGATGTAACTGGAAGTGATGGACAAACAGAAAAGAGTTATAATATTCAACAAATTCTTATCCCAAGCTCTAATTTCAATGATTGGCTACAATCAGAATATAAGCAGATTAAAAGTTTTCGTTTAATCTAAGCAAAATTTTACACCCACTATAGACCCTGTTAAACTCTACAGGGGTTTTTGGAGAAACAATTTCTATGCGGAATTAGTACAATGGTAGTATGCGACCTTCCCAAGGTTGAGACACGGGTTCGATTCCCGTATTCCGCTCCAGAAGTGGGCGGGTGAAGATTTCCATCGTCCGCTCCAAAGAAATTTCAAACCCGCGCCGACTTAGCTCAGCTGGTAGAGCAGCGGTATCGTAAACCGCAGGTCATCGGTTCAAACCCGATAGTCGGCTCCATAACCAAAACTTATGATACTCATAAATATATTTCTATTGCTCGCTCTAGTAAGGTATTTACAAACATCTGATAATTTCGTTGTAGCTGCGGCGATATACGCGATTACGATTAGTCTTACCAGAGCAATTTTTGGTGGCGACATATCCGCAGCTCTCATATCAGTATTACTTTCCTTTGTAATAGCACTTCTTTGGTTTTGGTTATTGGTGAAATTTAATGAGTCTAGTCTATACTGGCTTATACTAATCGGCGGACTGGTTTTTATTTTTATCTAAATTCTCAAAAAGTCAACCCTGCCAAAAAATGCCAGCCTTGCCAGATTGGGCTTTTTTTGTTAGAATTCTTCCGTAATTATGCAAAATCCAGAAACTAAACCAACCGAGACAGATAAGAAAAAAAGAGTGCTTGCCAAACAAGTAACCTTTCAAAAAACCCTTTCTTTAGCATTGCAATTCGCGTTTATTATTATCTTGCCGTTACTGGTGTTTGCCTCTATTGGAAAGTGGCTCGAAGCTCGATACGATAACAAATTATGGCTGATCGCTGGCCTTCTGTTGGCTCTCTCGGTTAGCACGATATGGTTTTACAGAAAAATTGCCGAAATTTATAAAGACTTCATAGATTAATGCTTGCATTACCACCGCTCGCTGCTGAACCGATCTTCCAGATAGGCCAGTTGCCAATTACTAATTCATACATCAACTCTACATTAACCATGATAGGGTTTGTTGTGTTCGCATTTTTAATCAGCCGAGCTGTCCGCAGATACAAGAACGCTCCACCACGCGGACTGCTAAACTTTTTCGAAAGCTTACTTGAAGTTCTTTATCAGTACTTTGATACAGTCACTCAAAGCCGAAAGAAGACTATTCAATTCTTGCCTTTAGTTGGTACATTGTTTTTCTTCATTTTGATTTCTAACTGGTTAGGGTTAATGCCTGGAATCGGAAGTATCGGTCGCTACTTAGTCCATGGTGGTGAAATTCTATTGGTGCCACTGTTCCGCCCAGCGACGACAGATCTTAACATGACAGTTGCAATGGCATTAATCGCGGTTAC
>DAOLDG010000077.1:0-3785 GCA_035327465.1 Candidatus Doudnaibacteriota bacterium | reverse complement strand
GCACTACTTACAATAATAAAAGTTCCACCAAAAGGTGAAACTTTTATTATGGCTCGGGAGCTGGGATTCGAACCCAGGACCGATCGGTTAACAGCCGATAGCTCTACCGCTGAGCTACTCCCGAATATGTATGTTGAATACTAGACTATTTTAACAGAATCTTGTGGAATTTTCAATGGCCATTTTTACTAATTTATGGTTTTTTCGTGGTATTATATAGGTAGAAAATATAAGCCTAAGAAAAAAAGTTAGGTAAAATCTTGAAAAAATTTCTGATACAAAAACAAGCCATCTCTCGACCTGTCGAAAATAATTTGCGCAATAAGCAAAACGGCTTTTCTATAATCGAAGTCATGGTGAGTTTGTTAATTATTGGAACCACTCTACTGCTTTACACAGTTATTTCAAACTCCATCACTCTAAATAAATACAACCGATATAAAGAAGTTGCGCTTCGTTCTGCCGAAACCCAACTTCAAGTTTTAAGGACTACATCTTATAACAGTTTGCCGGCTTCTGGGACTTTCACTAATTCGCAAATTCAATCTTTACCAGAAGGCGCTGGGGCGATGGTAATTGAAGAAGTTTCTGCAGGTTTATCTGAAGCGACAGTTACGATTAGCTGGAGAAGTCCGGCTAGTGAAGCAATGCAAGAAATTTCATTATCGACATTTTTGTCGCAACACGGATTAGGGCAATGATGCATTTTTCGCAAAAAACCAATACCGGATTTACTTTGGTTGAAATAATTATCGTCGTATTTTTATTCGGAGCTATGCTCGTTGGATTGTTATCTATTTTTGAATGGCAGCAAAAAATTTATACGGTAGAAATGGCCGAGATTAGAGTAACGAGTGATGCTCGCTCGGTAATTAGTAATATTAATACATTTATGGCTCAGGGTATTGAAGTAGTTGCGAGTAGAATAATCGAGGGTACAGAATATACAACTGGAGGAGGTACTGTAATTGTTAGACTCCCAGTCATTGTTAGTGGAGGCGATGTGTTAGCCGATCAATTCGATTACGTTGTTTTTCATCGGGATGGAACATTTTTAAAGCAAATTATCGAAGCCCACCCTTCTAGTATACGAGATAGCGGAATTCGTGAACTAAGTAGTAGCGTGCACAACTTTTCATTAAATTTTAATAGCGGTAATTTACCAGCAGTGAATAGGGTAGATGTTGCAATCACAAACCGAGCCTATTATAGAGGCGATAAATTTATCGATTTTTCACTTTCGCATTCAATATTTTTAAGAAATAACTAACATGAATCAATCTAAACAATCTGGCAATGTATTGTTAATTGCAATCGTGTTTATGGCGATATTGTTAACCATGTCTGGTTCACTTTGGGGGTATACTCATCTACAAGTGAAATCTAGCCATCAATCTGTGGCTAGAAGCCAAGCTTTAAGTTTGGCTGAGGCTGGTATCGACCACGCTGTTGCACAGCTCAACTCTAACCCTAATTATACTGGTGAAACTAATACATCCTTAGAATCGGGTTCGTTTGTAACAACAGTAGAGACTATTGATGCTCAAACCAAAACAATTACTTCGGTTGGAACTGCAATTCATAGAAATATTGAATCGACTCGCACTGTTAAAGCCAATGTAGGGATTGACACCAACCAAATTTCATTTCGCTATGGAGTCCAAGTGGGTACTGGAGGTTTTGTAATGAGCGGTGGTTCCCAGATTAATGGAAATGTTTACTCGAACGGTAATATTAGTGCTACAACTGGTGTGGTAATTACTGGTAGTGCTGTTGCCGCCAATCCACCAGCGCTAACAGCCGATCAAGCGAATGATTCGCCAACACCGATTTCATCTTGCACGGCCTCAACTTGTATTACTTATGGCAACGCCACCGCAACGCAAGATTTTGCCCAAAGTTTTAGTCCTTCAATTGCTGCTCCAATGAACAACATTCAGTTTTATATGAGGAAGCAAGGAAATCCAGGTAATGCAACTGTTCGAATTGTGGCAGATAATGCCGGTAATCCATCAACTACGCAATTTATGAGTGGTACACTTACCGCTTCGAACGTAACCAGTACTTTTGGTTGGATCACGGTCACTATGCCAACAACCCCCGTGTTGGACCCATCTCAAACTTACTGGATAGTTTTAGATGGGAATTCTAATTCTTCAAATTATTATGTGATGGGTGCGAATGAAAATGGTTACGCTAATGGGACTGCTAAAGTTGGGAGGTATTCAGCTAGTTGGTCTAATACTACTCCGGCAAATCTTGATGGATATTTTCGAGTCTATTTAGGGGGTGGCACCTCTATGATTGGAGGTAATAATTATGTTACTGGTGTATTTGTGGGAACTTCGGCAACAGATGAAGCTTGGGCTAATCATGTTCAAGGCGCGACTGTTAGCGGACCTTTATATTGCCAAACTTCTAGTCATACGAATAAAGCGTGTAATACTAGTCGTTCTAATCCACCGCCACAGCCAATGCCACTTTCGGAAAATAATATATTAGATTGGAAAAATGAAGCCGAGGCTGGAGGAGTTACAACTGGGAATGTTAACGTTGGTTGGGCAGGAGCTACGATTGGTCCAAGAAAAATTACCGGTAATTTAACTGTGAATGGTGGGGGTACATTAGTGGTTGCGGGAACGCTTTGGATTGAGGGTAATATTTCTCTTTCTGGAGGAGGGAAAATTGTACTCTCTCCTAGTTATGGGCCTCATAGCGGGGCAATCGTGACCGACGGTTATGTTTCTTTAGCAGGTGGTTCAGATTTTGCTGGTTCTGGTACCCCTGGGAGTTATCCGTTTCTAATTACAACTAGTGCATGTCCTGTTGCGGTGGGTTGCAATGGAAATGACGCTATTAGTTTGTCTGGCGGAGCGGGAACCGTAGCTTTAATTGCCCAAAATGGGAACGTATTAATTAATGGCGGGAGTTCGTTAAGGGCGGTAACTGCAAAGCAGATTACAATGACTGGCGGCGCGACCTTAGTTTATGATGCCGGGTTAGTTAGCGATGTATTTTCCAGCGGTCCTGGCGGTTCTTGGACAATAATAAAAGGTAGTTATATTATTTTGGATTAAGATTTTGCAATTAGCACAAACAACACGCATACAATCAAATCAATTGCCTCAACCAGTTCAAGGTCAGCGCGTTATTCTAACCGAAGAGGAAGCACAAACCTTAGAGAATATCGGACCTACCAGTGTTAACACCCAAGCTGTTGGCTACATTTTGATGGCGCTAATTTTATTAGGTATTGCCGTGGTGATGGGTTTGAAATTATTCATTAAGGATCACCCAGAGCCATTACAACAAGATGATCATAAAAAACTCCCCCCAACTCGCCATCACTAAAGCTCGCCGGCAATTACTTCGGATAATTGAGGCTGGTTTGACGGCTATTAATACCGATAAACTAATGAGCGAACAGTTTGCTTATGATGCTAAGCGGGATATTTTATACATCAATCAGAAAGCTTATCCGTTGCAGAGTTTTGAAAAAGTAGTGGTTGTCGGTGCTGGGAAAATGGCTGCTAAAGTTGCGGTGGGAATTGAAAGCCAAATGTTGTCGCGGCTGACTGGAGGGTTAATTATAGATATTGTGCCAGTCAAACTAGAAAAAATTGTGGGACGAGTAGGGACACACCCTTTACCCTCTACTGCAAATGTTTCGGCCACAGATGAAATTATTACTTTACTCGAAAATTTAACTGCCAAAGATTTAGTGATAGGTATTATTGGCGGTGGCGGGAGTAGTTTATTAACCAAACCGCAAGTTATTACTTTTG
>DAOLDG010000076.1:0-3804 GCA_035327465.1 Candidatus Doudnaibacteriota bacterium | reverse complement strand
CCACGCGTAATTGCGGCGGCGGTAATGCGATTACTAATTAGCTCTTTATAAATATAACGATCGACTAATTCTTTTTGCTTCTCGGTAAAAGAACGGCCTGTCCAAGGGTTAATATCCGAAATCACCAATTGCCCATCGCCAGTACCGCCTTGGGTGGAGTAAATCTTGGGATTAAGATTGAGTAAATACTTTTCGAGGTTAGTAAGACCATTACCAGAAACATCGGTATCCATACTGACAATGGCTGGATCATTCACATCAACAAAGAACTGCTTTATCCAAATATTGTAGTCGCGCTCTACATCTTTTTTGATTTGCTCAATATTTTTATCGCGATCGGTAGCAGTAAGTGATTCTAAACGAAGCGTGTCGCGGAACAAACTTTGAAAACTAAAATCACTAAAATAAAAAAAATACAAACCGATACCGATCGCAAAAATTGCGAGGTACGGTAAAATTGATTTTACTAATCTACCAACACTATAACTACTAGATGGTCGGCTTAAATCTGGCATTGCGCGAAGCTGATCGGTTTCTTCTTCGAAGCCTGCTCGATCATGAGTTTCGGCATCATGGGCTGTTTCTGGGATTAATTCGTCTGGCAATCCATTCTGACCAGTTGGCAAATTAACAGGCGCTGGAGCAGTCTTTTCTCCCGATGAAGCTCCGCTCTCTTGATTTGCCTTTACTCCCTGCGTAACTTCGTCCTCTGTTTGATATTGTTCAGACTTCTCCATCCCAAACAATCCAGCAATCCCTTCCGAAGCTTTTAAATTTTTCTTATCATCTGGCATGTACTTTTAGTTTAACATTAACCATGCATTTTACAATATCTCTGCTGTTTTGTCAAAGAGTAAACCACAACAAACTACTTACTCACGTATCTCTTTTCGACTGGGAGCATAGCATTGTGAATACTCCTCACTAAATATAAGCTCCAATTTGCCACAAAAACAAAAGGGTCTAATAAATAAAAATACTTCTTACTGTACCATTTTTTATAATAGAGCCAATTGGCTTGATAAAAAGCTTTTAAAGTTTTTTGAGCAGTTTTCTTGCTCGACTGGCCACGATAATGAACACAGGAAGTTTTCGGATACCACCACACTTTGAATCCAGCCTCACGGATTTGCCGGCACAAATCTAAATCTTCGGCGTACATAAAGTAACGCTCATCAAAACCGCCAGTAGCTTGGTAGGCGGCACGGCTCATGAGGAGATAAGCACCACTGCACGCATCAATTGCCGATTCTTTATTTGGATCTTGATGAAGTAAATTATAACCACCAAAAAGTTTTGGGAATAAAGCTTGCAAGCCAAAGAGTCTAAAAAAGGAACGAACTAGATCTGGTTCGGCCCGGCGAGAAGCTTTATCGATTTCGCCATTAGCCATTACCAACTTACAAGTGGCAGCACCAACATCGGTACGAACCTGCATAAAATCAACCATAATTTGCAGATTGTCTGGTTCGAGTTTGGTGTCAGTATTTAGAAGTAAAATGTAGTCCCCGCTCGCCTGTTTCATACCCACATTGTTTCCAGCGCCAAATCCATCATTTCGCCCATTTAGTATTAACTTCGTTTTCGATGCAAACTCTGGCTTACTTAAATATTTAGATTTGATAATCTCCACCGAGTTGTCTGGCGAAGCATTATCAACAATAATCACTTCATAATCAAAATTTACCCGCGACGCATAAACAGCATCTAAAGCAGTTTCGATTACCTCATTAGAATTGTACAAAACAAATATGATTGAAAGTTTCATTGGAAAAGTTTTTCAATTTCGGCAACGGGATTTTTGCGATGGGTTTGAATATACTTACGCTTGCGTAACATCGCCCGATGCTGGCCAAAGAACGTTGGTAAAATTTTAAGGGTGGAGGTTTCGAAAATTAATACATAAATCTGGTAAAAAAACTCGCGCGCGAAAAACTGCCAATACCAGCGCGGGGAGTTCTTAATGAACAAAAATAAATGATTTTTGTAATTTAGCTGGCGAATACGCGCTGGGATAGCGCGGTGGTGCTTGATAAAAGAAATTATTTTTTTATAACCGCCTGGGCTCGATGCGGCCGCGCGACCATGATAAGCTATTGCATCCGGCGTATACCTAATTTTCCATGCACGATTGATCATGCGCCAAGATAAATCCACGTCTTCCCAGTACGAATGAAAGTCCTCGTCGAAATATTCAGTTCGACCATCTTCTCGCAGATACTTTACATCATCTAACGCGGTCTTGCGGTACATCGCAGCGGCTCCGCTTACCCCAAAAATATTGGTAAGCCGATCATATTGACCCACATCAACTTCGTGTTGGCCACGATCGCGACCACGCCCCGATTTACTCATCACCACCCCCGTGGTATCAATTCGATTAGTTGGCTGATTTTGGTCAAAATCATATCGCAAAATTTTCCCGCTCACTGCGCCAACCTTTTCATCTGCAAAGGGCTTCAACATCTCTGCTACAAAGTTTGGTGTAATAATTAAATCCGGATTAATCAACTGGAAAAACTCAACATCCAACTTCAAAAACAACTCGTTGTGCCCCTTCGAGAAGCCGATATTGTAACCTGGATCGATAATTTCGACTTCAGGGAAATGCTTGGCAATGTATTCCTTGCTACCATCTTCACTCCCCGCAATCATGGCATAAAACTTACAGTCTGGATGAGTCTGGTTTAATGCTGCCGGAAAAACCTGCGGAATATATTTTATAGAATTATAAACTACCTGCACCAAAGCTACTTTAGACATAAGTATAGTTTAGCAGAAAATCGATAATTTTATCTTTTAACAATTTTCAACTATAATCATTTCATGTTTCTGCTAAATGGTAAAGGAGGTTAAAATGAAGAAAGTTGTAAAAATTGTCTTGCTGGTTTTTCTAATCTTAGTATCTTCGTTTGCGATGGGAACTTGCGATAAAGTTCATCGTCATTACTGGTCGGACTCAAGACATCGAGCCGAAATCACTATTGTTGGGGCAAATTTTTGCCCTTTTTTGTTTATCTAGGTTTTGTTAAAATGAGGGTTATGAAACTACTTATTACTGGCGGAGCAGGCTTTATTGGGGGCAATTTTGTGCATTACTGGCTACAGCAGCACCCAACCGATCAGATTACAATTCTAGATAAACTCACCTATGCTGGCAACCTGGCAACACTAGCTTTGGTACGCGACCGCATTACTTTTATTGAAGGCGACATCACCGACCAAAAATTAGTGGCACAAGCCATGGCTGGTTGCGATATAGTGGTGCACTTTGCCGCAGAAACCCATGTGGACCGCAGTATTCATGACCCTTATGTGTTCACTCGTAGTAATATACTCGGCACCCATGTACTGCTCGAAACTGCACGACAACTTGGTATCAAACGGTTTCACCACATCTCGACTGACGAAGTTTATGGCCAAATCCCCCTCGAAGACTCTAGGCAATTTACCGAACAAAGTCTGTATCGCCCAAGCAGTCCATACTCGGCCAGTAAAGCTGGTAGCGACCACATGGTACGTGCGTATCATCATACTTACAACTTACCAGTTACGCTTAGTAATTGCAGTAATAACTTCGGGCCATATCATCATCCAGAAAAATTTATCCCCCGTTCTATTATTCGTTTGCTTTCAGGCAAAAACATTCGCCTCTATACTCCAGGAAACCAAGTGCGCGATTGGCTGCACGTGGAAGATCACTGCCGCGCCATTGAAGCAATTTTGCAAAAAGGTAAAATCGGCGAAACTTACAATATCGGCGGTATGGCCAAGGGTATTAGTAATCAAGAAGTGGCGCAGAAA
>DAOLDG010000075.1:0-3845 GCA_035327465.1 Candidatus Doudnaibacteriota bacterium | reverse complement strand
ATTTTTCCCAAAACCGCGGATGGTCGACAACGATTTCGCTGATAAAAGCAAAGGGAATGGCCACCAAAAATACAATGATTAGAATCCGCAAATCAATTGTTGCGTCGGTAGCAAGCCGAATGGCAATCAAATCTTCGATTACGCCCATGCCGATGCCAATCAGCAAGAATTCAATAAATCGCAGACGGCGCTTAGTCATTGAGTGAGAGTGTAGCAGTGCTTAGTCTTGATCTGTAGCTTCGACCACGGTAACATTCGTTTCTTCGATAATAGCTACCGAACGCATTGGCCGCACCAGCGCGGCTAACAATAAAGCTAGTAGCATCGAAATCGCCCAGCCAATCCACAATGGCGCTTTAAGAGTTTGAGTGCGGGTTTCAAATTCTGCTAACGAACGGCCAGCCAAAACATAAGCATCATCATCGATTTGCTTCATAATGGCTGCCACCTTTACGCCTGGACGAGGTTCCCAATCGAATCGGTAATCGGCTTGTGTGCCTGCTTTGTCGAAAGCCTCACTAGGCGCAGTAGGAGCTTCGCCCTCCAGCTGGGCAGAAGAGCCGACTAAGGTGCGATTATTATCAAAAATCATCACAAACAACGCTTTACTGCTTGCCATATCTATTTGCTCTGCCCCACTCACAATCGCATCAATCGGGACACCCTGACGTACAATATTTGTAACCTGGTCGGTAACTTCAATTTGTGGATCATTGGCTGCCTGTCGCATAACCGTGCGAGCCGAATAACAAATCGAAACAAATAATACCGAAATAACAACCGCCAAAGTCAGAAAAATAGCAATGGCCCGATAACGCTCTAAAACTTCATGAAGATTTTGCATATAAAACAATTAATGGATATTTTATAGTATAACATACAGAAAAACCTGCTTAGCGTGTTTTCTGTAACCGAAAACTAACCTCGGCCCACCTACTGCTTCAGGCTGATATAGATTACATACAAACTACTCACTGCGGATAAACCTATCACCCAAGCCATGTGAGCCAAAAAGAACTCTGAGGCATATGCGCCGATGCCCGCACCGATACAAAGCAAGGCGAGTTTAAACACGCCAATTTGCCACCACGTGTAAGAATAATTTTTAAAAATCATATTTATCAATATTAATGATTTGCTATTGCTTGCTACTGCAGTTTATCATCCAGCCGATGCCGAAGCGGTCTGTTAAGGAACCATAATAATCACCCCAAAACATATCTTGCATCGGTATTTCTACTGTGCCGCCCTCGGCAAGAGCCGCGAACAAACGATCTGAATCCGCGCGAGAATCTGGCTGGAGCGTAATGTACATATGATTGCCAGGTACTAATTTCATTCCCAAAGACTCGCTTACATCGCTACCCATGATTAAATGGTCGCCCAATATTTTTAGACCTACATTCATCACTAAATTTTTATCCTCTTCTGGGAGAGGCGGCATACCATCTTGCGGAGGCGCCTCGCCATAACGAGACACTCCTGGCTCGACAAACTCGCCGCCAAAAACCGATTTATAAAAATTGAATGCTTCCTCGCATTTGCGATTAAAGTTTAAATACGTGCTTACTTCTGCCATATGTTTTTTTATTAATTATTTATTTATGATTATGTCCGAACCATTTCGCGGCGTTCGGTCTGCGATGAGGACAACCAGGCCAGCAACAAGGCCTGCGCTTTCCGGTTTTTAAATCACTTTGCAATCGTTTCAAATGATCTTCACGGGTTGCTGATTTTTTAGAAATGGTGATGTAACAAATCCACTCATTGCGCGCAAGGGGTGTAAGCCTATTCCAGATAGAAAGAATGTTTTTATTGTTCAGCAAGGCAGTTTGTAAATCTTTGGTCACTCTATGATTCACTCCTGTTTTTATTGTTTCGCTCGACATAGTCTTATTATATCAAAAAATCCGCCTTGCGGCGGAGTTATTTTCTACAACGTCTCGTGAGCCCGAGAGGCCTAATAAAATCGTGCTAGCACGAGGTGGCTGGGGTACTAGGATTCGAACCTAGGAATGAGCGGACCAGAACCGCTTGCCTTACCACTTGGCTATACCCCATCGTCCAGATTGTTGAGAATAGATCTCGGATAGCCCGCGTCCCGCTTTGGGTGACTTGTGGCTTCCGGGATGACAATCTAGCCTCACAATTATACTGAAACTCAACCGATTGTTCAAGAACCGCACTGATATGCTATACTATAAAAAACCTCATTAGAAACAAAATGCTTCATATTGCTAAATATGTATTTTATCTAGTTGTAATCGGCGCAGTAGTATTTTTAATTTTGTTCCTGCCAAAATATTCCTATGTGCAAAAAAATCCTGGTTACTGCGTAGCCCTTACAGACAACCTGTATTATTGTGGCAATGAAAGTAATATTCAAGAAGTGTTCAATACAGGACAAAACGCTAAATCTACCTTAGAGCAAGCGCAAACTATATATGATCAAATTGACACATCATCCAACCCCTAGTCGAACTTTTATTCTACTCACGGTCATTGTGCTTTGTTTTGTATATGCAGCCTTGGTTCTCTCGCGAATCAACCATCTGTATGAAGAAGAGTTAACTGTAATGGTAGATGTTAATCCGCAAATGACAAATACCCAAGCCATCGAAACCGAAACACGGCCCAATATTAACACTTCTCAATGGGTACCTTATGCCAATCCTAACTACCCAATGGAGTTACTCATACCTGCTAATTGGCAGGCAAGCAATCCTGTGCAGCTCTCTGGTTATGATATCCTTACTCTCAACCAAACCAATCCTCGTGCCCAAATTAGAATCTTTATTAGCACCGAAAATTTTGCTGGCGTGGCAGGTCTTGCTGGCCGAGACTTTACTACTCAAAACGGCTATAATGCCACGGCGTATGAAGGAAATATTTATACCATCAAAGCAGGGGAGTATTACTATACCTTCAATGGCACTTCGGCAAGTGCAGTAGCTAATCAATTATTAGTAATAATTCACACTGCTAAACTAAATTAGGATATATACTTTCCCAAAATAATGTACAATACCCCAAGGAGGATTTTGCCTATGATTGTGTAACTTTATGGCGATTTAGCTAAACACTTATCATTGAGTGAAGGCCGGTCTGCATCCACACGAAGCAGGTCGGCTTTATTTTACGCGATTACCCTTACGCGATTACCCTTACGCGATTACCCCACCGCCAACACAAATTTTTCCATCGTATAGTACCAAGCTTTGTCCACTCGCCACCGCATTTTGAGGCTTCTGGAAATGGACTTTATAATATCCGCGACTTGCTTTAACAATCACAAGCTTTTCCAAATTACCTTGATGTCTAAAACGGCCAGTAAGAACCACCCCGTCTCCTCGCTTCCGCTCGGATCCACCCCTCCTCGAAGAGGAGGGGAAATTAACTGGTGTAATCCAATTTACAGAATGAATTTCTATTTGCTTAGTCTGAAGAGCTGAATCGTTTGGATTATTAGTTGCCACCAAAGTGTTCGTTCTCATATTTTTTGAAACCACAAACCACGGACCCCCACGACCAATATTAATCCCTTGCCGCTGACCTATAGTGTAAAAAGCCAAGCCATGATGCTCGCCGATTTTCTCACCCGATATATTTACAATCGGGCCAGACTTAACCTTAAGTTTTTGTTCCAGAAAATCTTTGAGGCGAATCTGTCCAACAAAGCACAGCCCCATGCTTTCTTTTTTTGTTGCGTTGGGTAGTTTGAGCTTTTTGGCCATCGCACGCACTTCGGATTTTTTCATTGCGCCGATAGGGAAGAGCAAGTGGGGAAGTTGTGATTGTTTTATATTATAGATGAAATAGGTTTGGTCTTTGAATTCATCTTTGCT
>DAOLDG010000074.1:0-3877 GCA_035327465.1 Candidatus Doudnaibacteriota bacterium | reverse complement strand
GCGCTGCCAAAACAGCACCAGAAACATAATTCTCGGAAGGAATCATTTCGATGCCTTCTTGCTGACGCTGCTGTTCGGCTGTAATAATATCAAAGATAATGGAGTCGGATTGCTCTGTAGAGTTCACAATAATTTATATTAAAAAGTAAAATAGAGTAAAAATTGCACCTAGAATAAATAGTGCCACAAAGCTGCCAGTAAGCGCAAACACAATTGCACCTAAAACCGCTCCCAAGAATTTCCCCATCGACAGCGCCTGTTCGAACCCAACAACATAAGGCATAATTTGAGTACTTTCGGCACGTTCGTAAGTGAGGGCCGACATCGGAATAAACACCATGCTCTTAGCGGTTCGCGAAAATCCGTCCGCAAAAAATGCACCAAAAACGCTAACCGCGGGAATACGCGCTAGCCAGGATAATACATAAAAATAATTTCCTAGTCGCAAAAAATTTCGCTTACTGTGCCCATCCGAATACAAACCAATCAATAACGCTAGCCCGGTTCCAACCAAGGTCGCTACCGTAACCAAGCTCCCAATATCTTGATAATTTTTTAATAAAAAGAAGATAAAAATTGGCCAAATCGTTAATACAATTAATTCTTCCCCAAACCCGAAGTAGCCCGCAAACCTAGCTGGGTATTGTTTGTAAATTTTCCAAGTATCAGCGAATTTATATTCCTTGGGCGTAAACACTTCGGCAGTCCACATCAGTGGAATGGCAGAACATACATAGATAATCGAACCAATTACAAAAATCGAACTCGAACCCAAGAACAATGCAAGGAAACCACCCATCATCGGTCCTAGAATTTGCATCAAGCTCATAATAGCGTACATGAACGAAAACTCACGGCCCACTTGCCGGCCATCGGCATAGCGCGCCAAAGTGGCATGCCAAGCTGGCCAGAACAAAGTTTTCTGAATCGCAAAGAAAA
Organism: Candidatus Doudnaibacteriota bacterium; assembly: GCA_035327465.1. GTDB lineage: Bacteria > Patescibacteriota > Doudnabacteria > UBA920 > UBA920 > UBA920. The sequence continues at coordinate 2,938 of DAOLDG010000074.1, read as the reverse complement.
TTGGCGCAGCATACAAGAACCACTCGCTATACTGCGCGCCAACCAACGATAGCCAGAATAAAATCTGAAACGGGATACTGTAAAGAATCGCGTGCGCATAACCATGCCGGCTGGCAATTTTCGCACCCAGCGGGATAAACACCACATAAACCGCGTAAACTACCGCCATAAAAAGTAAAACTTCGGTAACCGATAAACCTACAACCTGATAGAGAAAAATCGGCTCAAACAACGTAATCATCGCTTGCGCCAGATTTCCTATCGCGGTCGAGGCATAGAGATGTTCAATTTCTTTGCGCACCTTAGTGGCAAAATAATGCGGAAGATGGTAATGAGATAACATTTATTTTGGTTTCTTTTTTGAAAATTGTGATTACGTAGAAAAATTCATCTCTAACCATTATCAGCTTTGCTATTTAACAGGCCTAGGGCCAGCAACGACAGTTTTAAATTACAATATTTAGTAGTTTGCCGGGTACGTGAATAATTCGTTTTGGAGATTGTCCACCTAAAAATGCTTGTACTTTTTCTGAAGATAAAGCTTGTTGTTCGATTTCTGATTGAACCACATCCTTTGCTACAACAATTTCATCTCTAATTTTGCCGTTGATTTGCACGACTATCTTAATTGTATCAGAGACAAGCAGACTTTCGTCGTACCTCGGCCATGCTTCTGTGTCCAAATTCTGCCCCCCCACTGTCTCGAATAACTCGGAAGCAATGTGCGGAGCTAAAGGATATAGAAGTTGCAAATACTTTTTAACTGAATCTTTAGTGATTGGTTGGTCTTTTACATTATTCAAACAAGCCATCAAGCTTGAAACAACCGTGTTAAAACTGAAGCTTTCTATGTCTTCGGAAGCTTTTTTGATTACTCTATTAATTTCGCGCGCAGCCACTTCACTATCTTCATCAGCAAATTCTGTCGTATTAACCCAATTCCAAACTCTTTCTAAATAACGAGCTACGCCAATCATGCCTTGATCAATCCACGCAACGCTGTCTTCGTGAGGACCAAGGAACATCTCGTACATACGGACCGCGTCGGCACCATGCTGCTTAACAAGCTCATCGGGATTAATTACGTTACCCTTGCTCTTGCTCATCTTTGAGCCGTCCCCGGCAAGAATCATTCCATGTGGCACGCGCTTGGTGTAAGGTTCTCTGTTCGGCACTAGCCCTTGATCGTGCAAGAAGATATTCCAAAAACGCGAATACAAAAGATGAAGCGTGGTGTGTTCCATACCGCCAAAATAAATATCGACTGGGGTCCAATACTTCAATTTATCCATAGCACCGAACGCTTGGTCATTTTGCGGATCAGTGTAACGCAAGAAATACCAAGAACTGCCTGCCCACTGCGGCATAGTATTGGTTTCGCGACGTGCCGGACCACCACACTTAGGGCATGTAGTGTTCACCCACTCATCAATTGCGGCCAGTGGAGACTCACCTGTTCCAGTTGGCTCGTAATTTTTCACTGCTGGGAGCATTACCGGAAGTTGCTCATCGGGAACAGGAACCGCACCATCCGTATCGCAATGCACAATCGGAATCGGCTCGCCCCAATAACGTTGGCGACTAAATACCCAATCGCGAAGTTTATATGTCGTTTTGGGAATACCAAACTTACTTCCATCAGCAAATTCCTGTAACTCGATAATCGGTAACTCAAATTTCTCGGCGAATTCGCGGTCACGTTCATCGTGACCTGGCACCGCCATAATTGCGCCTGTGCCGTAGTTACCAAGCACATAATCGGCCACCCAAACAGGAATCTCTTCGTTTGTTGCAGGATTGATAGCACGAACACCTTTAAGCTCTACGCCAGTTTTTTCTTTTCCCTCTGCGGTTCTATCTAATTCTGCTTTCTCTGAAGCTTCTTTAACATAGCTACGCACTTCATCAATGTTTTCAATTTGCCCCTGCGCGCTGCTAATAAAAGAATGTTCTGGCGCCATTACTAAATATGTCGCGCCGAAAATAGTATCGGGACGAGTGGTGAATACTTTTACTTTCTCTGAGCTTCCGCTAATATCGAATTCAATCTCCGCGCCTTCTTTTTTGCCAATCCAGTTGGCCTGTTCTGTTTTAACGCGCTCTGGCCACTCTGGTAAATCTTCAAGCCCTGCCAACAACTTGTCGGCGTAATCGGTAATTTTGAGATACCACTGGCGCAGTTCTTTCTTCTCTACTTTGGTACCACAACGTTCGCAGTAACCAGTAATCACCTCTTCGTTGGCAAGACCAGTTTTGTCCTTGGGACACCAGTTAATCAAACCCGTGGCTTCATATGCTAAACCAGCTTTATAAAATTGAAGGAACAACCACTGCGTCCACTTGTAATAATTCGGGTCGGTGGTGTTAACTTCTCGCACCCAATCAATTGAATAACCTAAGCGATGAAGCTGCTTTTTGATATTTTCAATATTCTTGGCAGTGGTTTCGGCCGGCTGTTTGCCGTGTTTAATAGCATAATTTTCGGCCGGCAACCCAAACGCGTCCCAGCCAATCGGGTACATAACGTTACAGCCTTTCATGCGGTAATAACGCGAGACGATGTCGGCGGCAGTGTAACTGCGCAAATGACCCATATGCAAACCATCCCCAGAGGGAAACGGAAACTCAACTAAAATATATTTCTTGTCGCCGCTTTCGGTCGTCTCGAAAACTTTATTGGCCAACCAATATTCTTGCCACTTTTTTTCGATTGATTGAGGGTTATACTTTTTCATCAGAGTTTAAATAATTTTTTAGCGTTGGCCGTGGTCTGTGTTGCAACCTCTTCTATAGTAACATTTTTCCACTCGGCAATCTTTTCGGCTACTTCCGGCAAGAAACTTGGCTCGTTGCGCTTGCCCCGCTGAGATTTCGGAGTTAAGTATGGCGCGTCGGTTTCCAGAATGATATTTTCTAAAGGAACGGCTTCTACTACTTC